>NZ_VRKW01000021.1 GCF_009746715.1 Ketobacter sp. MCCC 1A13808 | reverse complement strand
AAACATTTTTTCGGTGAGGGGGCAGCTCCGCTGAATTACGACAATATACCGACAGCGGTCTTTACCCAGCCAAGTATTGGTACTGTAGGGCTAAGCGAAGATCAGGCCAGGGAGCAGGGATATAAGCTGAAAATATTCAAATCGGAATTTGCACCGATGAAATACAGCTTTAAAGAGCAGAAAGAAAAAAGCTTTATGAAGCTGGTTGTCGATGCGAAAACTGACATCGTTTTGGGTGCACATATGGTGGGTCCGGAAGCAGGGGAAATTATTCAGGGTATCGGTATCGCGGTAAACATGGGCGCGACCAAAGCTCAGTTTGACCAAACGATTGGTATCCATCCGACCACCGCGGAAGAATTTGTGACGATGCGAACCGCCGAGCCTGAATAGTTCGTGCTGAATTTACTTTTTTATGAAGGCACATTTGATGGGTGAAAATCCCAGAAATCGTTATGAATCGAACGTTATTGTCGGGGAGGCGTGGGTATGCGCTGGAAAGCAGGTAGACGAAGTCAAAATATTGAAGATGCCCGCGGACGTACTGCGTCACGAGGTGCGGGCGGGGGCGGCATTCCGGTCGGGTTATTTCGGCTCTTGGGAACAAAAACAGGGCTGATTATTGCCGGTATTGCGGTGATTGGAATGTTTTTCGGTGTCGATCCGTTAATGGTATTGGGGTTGCTCACAGGTAACGGACAAGTGACCTCCCAATCTGCGGCCCCGTCAAGGCCGGTTACAGCGGAGCAGCAAAAACTTGCTGATTTCGTGTCGGTGGTGCTGGCGGATACGGAAGATACCTGGAAAGTCCTTTTCCAGGAGCAGGGCATGCAATATCGTGATCCTACACTGGTACTGTTTTCAGGCTCGGTCAATTCAGCATGCGGTCACGCACAGGCGGCGATGGGGCCATTTTACTGCCCCGGTGACCAAAAAGTGTATATCGATTTAAGCTTTTACCAGGATTTGAAACAGCGGCATAACGCGCCGGGAGATTTTGCACAAGCCTACGTTATTGCCCATGAAGTTGGGCACCACGTACAAACTCTATTGGGTGTTTCCGCTCAGGTTCGCCAGAAGCAGAAATCGGTGAGCAAAGCGCAGGCGAATCAGTTGCAGGTCAGGATGGAGTTACAAGCGGATTGCTTTGCCGGGCTTTGGGCAAACAAAGCCAATACAGCGCGTAATATTCTTGAAGAAGGCGATATTGACGAAGCCCTCAACGCAGCCAGCCAGATCGGTGATGATACGCTGCAAAAGCAAGGGCAGGGTTATGTCGTGCCTGAATCCTTTACTCATGGTTCCGCAAAGCAGCGATCGCGTTGGTTCCGGCAGGGTTTCCAGTTAGGCACATTAGCTGCTTGTGATACATTTGCTGCTAATGCGCTCTAAGTCAGGATGGCCCGGATAGCGTGGCTTGAAACTGGTATTTGCCATGCTTGAAATTAATCGCCGTCAGTAAAATTGATACCCAATTCAACTTCCAGGCCATTGGGTATTTCGCGTTTAAAATTTCCGTCCAGTTGCGCAACCGCGATTTCAAACTGAACCGGATCCTGCAGAGTAATGCTGTCTCTTGCCATTTGAATATTGGCTTCGACAGTGTCGACAGACGTTGCGAATCCAGACTTTCGCATTAGTTTAAAAAAGCTGGTTTCGGCGTCGTCGTCCCCCTTCAGTAAGGATTCAATTTCGTCAATGGAAGCCGTTACCGCCCGCCACGCATGGCCCGAAATCCTGGATGTATTCGTGACTACATTACGTTGCTGCAGATAATCAAGATGTTCCTGTATTGATGCCAGGAGTTGCGTCAACGGCTCTGCTCCATCATCCAGACGATTGCTTAGAAATAGTTCACGATAGGGTTCGTCGGAATTCTTGTGTTGCTGGTTCCAGCCTTCCTCGACATAGCGCGCGCGTTTTAACAATTGCAGTGAAAGCCCTTTCAGTATTTCGCACTTGCGTGGCGCTGATGTGAATTCATTGAGTATGTCAGTTGGCTGCTGACTTTGGGTGTCCGCGGTTTCGAAAAGTGTCACTTCAAGGGCGAGCAAGCCGACTTGGTTAAAGTTCTTATTGTCAAAATACGCTTCTGTCAGGCTTTCGCTACTATTCATCATGGCTTTGATTTCCGTTCGCACGGTGGCAGTATAATCTGTTCCGCGAAGCCGGTAAGAATCAATATAGTTATAGGCGGGGAACACGATATCATCATCCAGCGGGCCGAATTTGTAAGCCTCCAGCCTATACCACTGTTCCACCAGCAATGCCCATTGTTGCTGCGCTGCGGACAATGTTGCGGTGGCGGGTGCTTCGCAAAAAGTTGCAGCCTTTGTTGATAGGCCCGATGCCTGAGCTTCGAAACCGGTTACCGCCACCAGTATGGAGTTGTCTACGGCCAGCCGCAGGGCATTACTAATGGTATCCTGGTTAACTACTAACGGAGTGTTCGATTTGGAGCCTCCGCAAGCACTGAGTATTAGAAAAGCAAAGATTAGAGCTGCAGAAAATACGTGTTTCATTTTTTCACCTGGTTGGTCGTCGTTAAGCTTTGCGCGTTGGTATGACCGATAAATGGTTATCCCATTGCATGTCAGGAAATTGCAATCGCTGCCTTACCTGTTCCTGTAAATTATGTGCGTTTAGCTGGCGTAGCTGGCCAAAAGAATTGGACAACACAAAGCGTTGCTGATCCTGGGTGACGGCCAGGCCGCAAACATCGTGAAAGGCGTGATAGCCCAATAATTGATGGCTATCTAAATGCCAAAATGCGGTGACATTCCCTCTGGGGCTGCTAAAACCAGCGATACGAAATGTTGAATTGATAGCAACACTGCCCATGTAATCGTGCATTTGCGCGATCAACATATTCGGTTCGGCCAGTAACTCAATCGGTTTGCCTTGCTTATGCACCGCTCCCAACGGCACAACACGATTACTTGACATGGCAGCCCGCTGAACTTGCATTGCCAATGCGACGGTGCCGTCGTCGGCAACATCAAGATGCCGGATGCTTGCTTTCGGCTCAGTAACCCGGTGCTTGCTAATGAGTTCACCGGAAACACTATCGACGTAGCTCAGGTTGGACTCCATGCTTTCAAGATTTAATATTCCCTGTCCGCTTTTCGGGCTTTGATGCAGACCGCCATTGGCAATTACCAAAGTCCTGTTGTCCGGCATAAGTTTGATTTCATGGGGGCCAATACCGTAGCTATCAAATTGGTTAAGGCACTGGTACGTTTTTGCATCCAGCACGCTGATGTTACCTTTACCACTGCTGGAAAGGGTTTCACAGACGAATAACACAGCCCCGTCGGAGCTGAAGCAGCCGTGACCGCTCTGGTGTCTGCCTTCTGTCGAATAAAACCGGTGTTCAATCTTGCCTGTCAAAACATCCAGTTCCATTCCGACCCGGCCCGGCCGTCTTGAAAACATGACGACCTTGTTCGGTTTGGTCGGGTGATATGCTAGTCCATGTCCGCGATAGCCACTTAATATGCGACCGGAGGTGGACTTGGGGCGAGCATCTGCATCTACCCAGCCCAGACTGTATTTGTCACTGCTGTTCCCTTGTGCAGAAACCCACATTTCAGTGGCTGAAGCACTGGGTTTTTCGCCTGCGCCGAAGGGGGTGGCAATGCAAAGGGGTGAAAGCCCCGCAGCTGCTAAGGTGGCTAGAAATTGACGACGATTGATTTCAATACGTTTCACGTGTCCCCCTATAATGATTCGACAAATTGAATTAATAATTCACGCTGCTGCTCAGGTAAATCGATGAAGGCCTGTTGTGCGGGCCCAGCTTCACCGCCGTGCCAGAGGATGGCTTCTTCAACCGAGCGCGCTCTGCCGTCGTGTAGCAAATTGGCATTGCCATTGACGGCTTTGGTCAAGCCGATTCCCCACAGAGGCGGGGTGCGCCACTCATTGCCGCTGGCCTCAAAATCCGGCCGTCCATCAGCCAGACCGGGGCCCATATCATGTAATAAAAAATCACTATAAGGCCAGATCGTTTGTTCTGACAGGTGCGGATTTTTAGTGCTGCGTCCGGTTACGTACCGCGGATGATGGCAGCCGGAACAGCCGGTTTCATAGAAAAGACTGCGGCCTTGCTGAACCCATTTATCGTCGGCATTCCTGCGTACAGGCACGGCCAGGTTCTGCGTAAAACCTACCACCAAACCGAATAACGGATCTGCTATTTCAATGCCGGTATCGTCATTTCCGCTGGGTTCGTCCAGGCAGCGGGTTTGCTTGGTTGTGCAAGGCTGATCTGGAAACAATCTGTTGCTGATGCCCACATCATTGGCGAATGCCGCAGCCACAACCATGGCTACATCCGGTCTATTCGCTTTCATACCGAATCGTCCTGGCACTGTTTTCTGGCTACGTGCATCCCAGACCCGATTAATCCGGCCGGAAATACCATCTTGATTGCGGTCATGGGGGTCAGCGAGCTTTTCGATATCGGATTGCTCGATCAATTCAATTAACCCCATACCCGGTATAGCGGGTGCAACTCTCAGACTAAAAAGGGTGTTTTTCTGCAGCGGGCCGTATTGCAACTGACGGATTTCCGGTTCCGGGTAGCGCAACGTTACGGTGTGGTTGTCCGAATAAGTAAAGCTGCTTTCAACCCAATTAAGGTAGACATACGCTTCGGGCTTAACGCCGTTTGATTGCGAATTCTCCTCTGTAATCTGACCAAGCTGATGGGCGAGAGATACGGATTGGGTTTGTAGTTGATCACCATAGGTGGGTTCGGGTTGGACACCCAGGGTTGAGTTTGTACCCGGTACACTGATACGTAAAAATGCACTGAAAAGCCGTTGTTGATTGTTATCCGGAACGGCACCTTTGCCTCCATTTATGTGACACGCCAGACAGGTGCGGGCGTTATACACTGGGCCCAAACCATCTCGGGAGGTGGTCGACGTCGGGGCTTTAATCCAGGGCTGGTTCGCCAAGGCTTTGCCTGCATGGAAATCCGGTTTTTGATCATGTGGTAAGTTTTGTGCGGGCTTTTCGAAGCTGGCAAAGGGGGTTATGGAAACGCTGGTGTTTCCTCCCGGCAAAATTTCAGCGGGGTCAATAGGTGGCACTGGCATCTTAGCGATGGCTTCGTGATTACAGCCGCTTAACCAGAGAAAAAACACGAAATAAACGAAAACAAGCCGGGATTTACCCGGCTTGTTGGTATGGCTGAAGTACTCAGGTCGAGCCGACAGCGGCATGTTAGTCGCAGGTTGAGTCGGGCTGAGTCGTATCGCAACCAGAGGCATCGTCATCGACAACATTCGCAGAAACGCCCAGTTCTGTAGCCAGATCGGCAATAGTGGATGCCTGAGCATTCAACGACAAAATGGTTTTGTAGACAGGGTTAGTTTCGTTGCGATTGACCGGCATGATTAGTACATCAAAAGGGTTGCCGTCGACCCTTGCCGCGCGGTCGATAGCTTCGTAATTCATTTTCGACTCGGCCAACGCCGCTTCTACTGTAGCCGCAGTGCTGTCTAACCCTGCGTCCGCAAGGTAGTCGTCGAAACCGTAGCCATCTATTGCCCGGCCAATGCTGTCATCCATGCCGTCCAGCGTACTGTCGTATCCTGCATAGACGCCGAAATAACTATTGGACACACCTTCAGCGTTAAGCCAGACATCGCGGTGGGTATTGTCCGAAAAGCAGGAATGCTCGTCTTCCTGAGAATTAGAGCTGAATGCGATTTGCATGCGTTCTCCTGCCAGTTCGCCTTCAGAGAGTGTGCCCATTCCGGTCAGTATTTCTTCGAACTTCTGTAATGCATCTTCTTCTGTCGCGATGGTCGTGAATGCGGAGCGATACGCCGCGCCATCAGCCCAGCTATCTCTAACGCCGGTTAGGTCTGCCACCAGTTTGGCAGCGACCACTTCAAGATACTGAAAACGGCGCGCGGCGTAAGTGTCAGAAGTGAAGTCAGTGAGTGGGCGGTGGCCACCGGAATCCAGTACATCACCTGAGGTGGACATCTCACGACTGGTTTCAGTGTCGGCGCTGCTGTCAAGGTTCAGATCTTGCCCCCAGAGCATAAATTCAATCGCGTGATAGCCGGCAATTACGTCATGCTCGTCGTCGGCTGTTGCCGTGTTGCTGATCAACGCTTCATTAATCGTGACCGATGAATTAATGATATTTTCTGTCGGGTAATTTACTCCCGTGCTTTGATCTGTCACGCCCACTTGGTCAGCACCAAAGTCAGTGCCCTCTGTAACATAATCGATTAGGGCTTCGCCCAATGGCCAGGCATTAATGTCACCCTCCGGTCCATCTTCACTGGCGTAGTCCGTTGAGTCGATAGGGCTCAATCGGAAACGATAGACTTCGGTTTGCCCATAGGGCTCGCGGGCAACCAGCCAGGCGCGCTTTGCAGCATCAAGATTCGCTTGTGTCGGATCGGCTTTAAAGGTCGCGATGGCAGTTTGCAATGTAACCGCGGTATCGACTGCATCACTGTAAGCAGCCAGGGCGATGTCAGCATTGGTTTGAAGAACCTTTGCTGCATTGGTCATGTTAATGCCGGAAGGATCGGAATCCGGTGTCACCGTAACGGGTGTTGAGCCGCCGCCGCCCCCACAAGCGCCTAGAAAACTAATCAGTGCGATGCTGGTGGCAATCTGTGTCCTTTTCATGCTGAACTCCTACAGAAGCATAAATATATCGGTTTGAATGCGTAAGTAATTACGGGTAGCGCCGGTGAAACGAAGGCGTCTACTGACAAGCTTATTAAAGGTGTTAGTGCTTATATTTGGGAGCGAAGAATAATGAAAACAAGAACAATTAGCAATTAGGTTTGTGTAAGCGTTCTTTTACCAAGTCTTTCGGCTTATGCTAAAGTGGCCGCTTGTCGGGGCACGGGGAGCGTAAGCTCAAGTTGTTGAGAGAGGTGAACGAAATTGGGCTTGAGTAGTAGGCCGGTTCGACGCGCAAAACGTCGTAATTACAATGATCTGGTTTTGATATTTTTAACCGGCTGCATGCTTTCGTGTGGTGGTGGGGGTTCCGGAGCGGTGGTACCGATGACACCCGTTGTTGCTCCTGAATTTGAAACCAAAGCTGCATTAGGTGAAAAACTGTTCGCTGATACCAATTTGTCGGCCAGCAGAAGCCAATCGTGCGCCACGTGTCATAACCCTGCGGTGGCTTTTATTGATGACCGCCCCGGTGCAGACGGCAGCGTCAGTGCGGTGTCTTTGGGTGACGATGGCATCTCCATAGGGGATCGGAACTCACCGACGGTTACCTATGCACGGTTTACGCCGGCGTTCTCTTCCGAAACCCATGCGCGCTTTAATAGTCAGCAGCCTGATTACAGTGGATTTGTCGGAGGTCAGTTCCTGGACGGGCGGGCCAACACTCTAGCGGATCAAGCCGCTGTCCCGATCCTGAATCCGGTAGAAATGGGAATGATGGATAAAGCCAGTGTGGTGCTTCGTTTACAGGAAAATCAGGGCTATGTAGAAGCCTTTCAGCGTCTCTATAGCCATGACATTTTTGATGACGTTGAAGCTGCCTATGCGGCAATGACGGAAAGTATTGCGGTGTTCGAACAAGGTGACCAGTTTGCTGCATTTGATTCCAAATACGATCGCTCGTTACGAGGAGAATATTCATATGATCCGTTATCGAAGGCTGCTTTGGGTAAATCCCTGTTTTTTTCCCAGCAATTTACGAACTGCGCGACCTGCCACCAGCTACACCCAAATGGGCACAAGCAAGAACTGTTTACTAATTTTGAATATCATAATATAGGCGTTCCTGAAAATCAGGATGTGCGCGCCCTTAACGGCATGCCTACGGGATTCGTAGATCAGGGGCTATTGGATAATCCCGGTATTACGGGTACTGAACACCGAGGTAAGTTTAAGGTGCCGACGCTACGTAATGTCGCTGTAACTGCACCCTATATGCATAATGGCGTTTTTCGGGAACTTAAGACGGTCATTGAATTTTACGATCACTTCCTCTCGAATTCGGATCACGTGTTGAACCCTGAGACAGGGTTAGCCTGGCGTGACCCGGAAGTTCCCTCCACGGTCAGCACCCGCGAATTAGCGGATGGGCCCAAACTCAGTGCAGCCGATATCGAAGGTTTGGTGTGTTTTCTACGTACGTTAACGGATGCTCGATATGAGCATTTGATTGAAAATAATGGTGTTGATTGCAGAGAATAAAGTAGTCGAGGTGCTTAGCCACCTCATCGATTTTCTATCGAATTTTCAGCCCTTCGCATCGCACCGGTGCCAGCTCCTTATAATCAGGGCTCGGATGGAACATAAATGCCGAGCCTTGTTCTTTTCAAATTGCGCCTTCGGTATAAACTAGCGGGTACCTGTGGCTGTAAACGTCTAAGATATTTCCAATCGGGTCTTCCCTATAGTTCATGCACTGCGGTTTGTTATAATATTGGGTTAACGCAAGCGGCCACAAATGGCAAATTCCCACTGTAATTTATTGTGCAAAGACACGCATTATAGCCGCCCTTAGAAAATGCTTGGAGCGCCGGACGCTGAGCGTAGAAATGGAGAATCTATGAATCCGCAAATTACTGTAATAACGTTAGGTGTTGACGATCTTGAAAAGTCATTATCCTTTTATAGAGAAGGTTTGGGCTTTGAAACAGAGGGAATTATTGGTAAGGAGTTCGAGTTTGGTGCAGTCGTTTTTATTCAGCTCCAGGCTGGTTTGCGCCTTGCACTTTGGCCTCGTAAAAGTATCGCCAATGATACAGGTTTAAAACTGTCTTCCCCGAGCGCCACGGAAATGACCCTTGGTCACAATGTCTCAACTAAACACGAAGTAGACCTGGTTTTAGCGAAAGCAGAATCCGCTGGTGCGGTCATTGTAAAGCAAGCACACGATACATTCTGGGGTGGTTATTCAGGCTACTTTCAAGATCCTGATGGTCATTTATGGGAGGTTGTCTTTAATCCCCAGTGGGTCGAGTAAAAAGACATAGCAGCATGGGGGCAGGAGCAAGCCATGCTTGACAATATGGCTGTCCCCTTATTTAGACGCTGTGTGTGGCGAGCTGGAGAAATAGAATACAGGTGTGTCAAAAGTGCCAGTTAAGTATCAGTTCCAAAAAGGTGCCAGAGAAATGCTTGTGGCTAAATACTCCGGGGAATAACCGTTACCGGTTGCCGCTGAATTAAATGTTAGGTAAAGAATGAGAATCAGAGGCTATACCGAGGTCGATCTTGCCGCGATTTTAGATATTTATGGTCGCTCTAAACTGGATGAGCTCAAATTTGAAGATAAGACTTTTACACTTCTACCGCTTGCAAATTTTTATTCTCAAAGGTTCAAGGCGAACCGTGTCTTAACGTCGCAAGCAGTAATCAGCCAGCTAAGCGCTTATATCAACGGTATGGTTTCAGTGTGGCACACAGCTTTGAGACCACCTATAACCGAGTGCCAGTCAGTGCTCAAACAATGATTCGTAAAGCGCTTGCCCAGGACGAACGTAACGTCAATTAAGAGGGGTTAGCTACCCTTTTTGCCAGCGAAAGGCCTTCAAATCGATTCAAAATGGTTTTTCGCACCTCTTAGAGAGGAGATTTGATCGGATTGGAGGGAATAGGGCCTGCAACATAAGTTAAGTGGCAACGGCCGGATATAGAGCATTGGCTGACTTCTTTGATTTCAGGTGCTCACTTTTGACGCATCGAAACGAGAGCGAGTCGGCGACGATGTACATTTGGTATTTAAAAACCCATTATTTCACTGAGACTTTGCCCGTAATCTTTCCTATCCAACCCTGCCTATATGATTTCCTTTTCTGGTTCGACTAAGATGAACCAGCGGTGTCGAAACATTCCACTATCTTGTAAATGATGTTTATTACTGGGCTTCGGGGCTGTTCAGGAATTGTGTGTTTGCGCTAACCCTATGAACTTTGTGAGCTATTATTGCTCACAACAGGGAAGGTATTGTATCGGGCTGCGTGGACGAATGTTGTCGGCTTGGCCTGTTCGGGCATTAATCACACAGGAGAAGCGTTATGCAGGTTGAAACCCTAGATGATGTATTGAAATGGACTTCAGATTACCACCAGTCGCTGGCGGATCGATTAGACCATAGCTCTGGCAATAATGAGAGTGAACGTGCCAGATTACTGCTGGATTATTTGTCAAAGCATGAAGCCAGCTTGGCAAGAACAGTGCATGAATCAGAGCGCACCGCCGAAGGTAAATCATTAAATACCTGGTGTTATGAGTATCTGGAAAAACACCAGCTCGTGCAGCGCATTCATTTTGATGAGTCCTTCAGTAATCTAAATCCAGCTCAGATTATGGATATAGTGACAGATCAGCATAACCAGATTATAGAGCTTTATCGTTATTTGTATTCCAGAGCCAATTTTCCGGAAACAAAATCGTTGCTTGGCGCATTGCTGGAATTGGAACAGCACGAGGCAATGCAAATGATGCAAGGTGCAAACAGGCTACAGGACATTTAACGGCCTGAAGACGGGATGGCAGCAGCAGGTGTCTTTTTCTTTAAACGGGTTCATGGGGAGTAATTGAGGTGAAAAGAATAAAAGTAAGTAAACCACTGGTCATTTTGCACGGCGACGAAATGGCTCAGGTTTCATTTGAGAGGGTAATCGATACCTTCGTAACCAAACGCCTCGATATTAAGCTTATCGAGATGGATTTATCTGCTGAAAATCGTCTTAGCACCAACGGTGCCGTCGTAAAGGACGCGATCGCTGCACTTATTGAATACGGAGTCGGAATCAAAAATGCAGGCATGACAGTCAACAAGGCTCAACTTGATGAGCTTTTATCGAAGAATTCTCACCTAACGAAAAGTCAATTGGATCCGTTGGCAACAAAGTCGCCTAACGGCGCTATCCGCAAGGGCATTGGAGGCAATATAACCCGCGAGGATATCCCGTTTCGTAATCTTAAAAGGCTAACACCGGATTGGATCGGTCGTGATATTGACGTCGATACCATGGATACCGGTGGCAATAAACATAGCCACAACGAAATATCCAAGGACACAGGCATAATCAAACTCGTTTTTGTCGGCGCAAGCGGGGATCCAATAGAACTGCATCGGCGCAAAATCTATAAAGGCGACCCCTGGTTATTGGCATCTAACGATAATGAAGAAGTAAAGCGCTGGGCACATAACTTTTTCAAACGAGCGATAGAAGAGAAACGAGACGCGTATCTGGGCCTCAAAGACACCGTAATACCCGGTTATGACGGTGTTATGCGGGAGACGATAGAAGCCATATTTGAAGCTGAATATAAAAAAGAATTTGAAAAAGCGGGTATCAGCTATTTTTATGAACTGATTGACGCTCAGGCTGCACGTATTGTTTCCAATCCACCGGAGCGGGCGCTTTGGGGTGTGCCGGAAAACACGTCAGGCAGAAAGTTATTCAAGTTGGTTAAGGCACTGAAAAAGTACGGTATTCCTGATCGTCGTTTCAGCGTGTCGATATCGCGTATGAGCGCCGGAGGCGGGGATCAATATGGCAGTTTTAATATGCCGGTCGAAGAAGATGGGCTGGTTAAAATAATTCTGGATGGCAAGGAAATGCATGCCCGGGAGCTGAAGAAAGGCGATCCGGTTATTTTTATGGCCAATCATAGAGGCGCAATCAAAGATTGGGTAAGTCAGGTTTTCAGAGATGCTGCAAGGAATGACAAAGAAATCTATTTCGGCCTGAAGCGGGAATACATGGAATACGATGATGTATTCAGTACCGTTATTAATGAGGTCAGGCAGGAATTGGTAGCAGATAATTTTCAACCGCCTTCTTTTATGATTATGCGGCCATCTAGCCAATTAAAGAAAATGATAACAGACCCCCCACGCAAAGGTATCTATCCTTCACTGAATCTGGACGGGGATATCTTTTCGGATATATCGGCGGCCTTAGGTGGCAGTCTGGCGACAGCCAGTTCGATGATCGAAAGCAAAGACGGCACGATGCTCTATGAGGCTCCTCATGGCACGGCACACGACCTCTATCTAAAGTATCTGGAGTCTGAAGGCAAAGTGGCTCTTTTTAATCCATCCGCGTTGCTCTTCGCTGTCGCAAATGCGCTGGAGTTATTAGGAGTTAAAGAGCAAAATCCGGACTTGACAGAATATTCGGAAGCGTTAAAAACCGCGTTGATCGACACGGTTGCCCAGGGTGTTATTACCGCTGATCTGAAAGGAAAAACAAATGATCCGGCGTCTGAAACGATTGTTGATATGTACGGTTTTCTGGATGCAATAGAAAAGAATCTTGATCGGGAAAATTAAAAGATTGGTTTCCCAGTAGCGACAGAACAAAAAGAGGCCCTGATTTTCAGGGCCTCTTTTTGTTCTGTCGCGTACGGATTATTCAACAGCAGTTGGGTAATCCGTAAGTCTGGCTCGCGCTCTGATGTCTTCGAATGTTTGATTTCGCAGTAACCTTCCATTTCGGAACACGGGCGTTAACAAGTTGGGGCGTTGCCCTAAATCCTGGTGAGGGATTGTTTTAATAGTACCGTCATTGTCCTTTATGACCGCTAACACCCCTTTTTTGGATCGCTTGCCCTTGTCCGTCACCGGATCCTTGTACACGTCGCGCCAGCTTCCACCTACTTCAGCAGCGGAGGCTTTCATCGCAAACTTGAGGGTATCGCGATTTACTTTTTGCAGTAATTCACCTCCCATTCCGAAGGCAATATTGTCGGAACTTTGCTTTCTTTGTTTCATCGCGGCCAGTATTGCTTCGATGGTCATGGTGGACACCCCATCACCTTGAATGACCCGGATAAACGGGGGTAATACCTTAAAGCCCTTGCGGTTTTCCTCATAACCGAACCGTTGCATCAGTCGCTCAATGGTTTGCGTTACGATTGACACAGGATCACCGCTATCAGGGCGAATCACAAGTGTACCGCCATTGGCTTCCACTTTTGCTTTTAACTCTTCGCCCCAGATATTATCGATGGCGTTGAAAAGGTCGTATGAATCGCTCACCACGGCCACCAGTTTACCCGGGCCAGAAAATTGTTCCAGCATGTTGGCATAAGCGAGAGCCTCATTATCACGTCCCCAGGAGGTGATCGTGCTGTGTTCAGCTGCGGGGATTGAAAAGCCTGCCATAGGCGCATCGTAATAGCGGCGTGTCGCCAGTATGGCGCTCATGGTATCGGTGCCTTGGAAGTTAACCAGATGGGCAGCTCCTCCGATGGCAGCGGATTCTTCGGAAGTGGCGCCCCTTGCACCGAAGTCATGCAGTTTGAAATCGATTGATTCGCTATTGTCGGCGGTTGACTCCAGGAATCGCCGGATTATCTGGCGGCAGCTCCAGGAAAGCGTTGCGACGGTAGTCGGGTACCAGATGGCCCTTAACAGCGCCGTTTCCATATAGCTTGTTAGCCAGGCACACTTAGGGTCAGTATTTTTAACCTGAACCAATGCATTTTGTACCGGCAGCACGGTGCCCTCCGCGACGGCTTCAATTTCGATAGGCAGATAACCGTTGTGTCGCTCGAGGATATATCGCCAACCACTATCATTAAAGGGAACGCCGTGGATCTCGAATATCTCGCGGGCTTCGTCGATATCCTCGCAGGTGATGGGTTGGGTTAGATACTCTTTAACGAACATCTGTAATCCAAAGAATACCGTTTGCGGATAGATTCCGCCCCGGGATTCGATGTAACTGGAAACCACGTTGGTTTGCGGGGGGTATTGCAAAAAGTGGGATGCCTTGTAGGAATCGACATTCAGAATAATGTTTCGTTTAGCAATCGTACTCATGATGGAAATCCTCCGATCATTGATAATAGGGTTGGGTCTATCCCATCCCCCGGTTGATGAGCCGGCAACTCACATGCCGGTCATGTTCTGTATGATGAAATAGTGGTCTTCAAATATGCTGGTCGGATTCAATTCCGCTAATGGCACCCACTTCGCATGGGTTGCATCGTCACCTCCCTTAACCTTGGGTAATTCATTGTTTGGCTGCAGTTCCATATAAAAAGCATGGGTGATGGTCCGGCCGCGGGAGGAGCGATGTGGATCGTCGAATACCTGTTGTGCTTGGATCGAACCTTTTAATACCGGTTCGGGCACTTTCAGGCGAGTTTCTTCACGTAACTCCCGCAGACAGGCTTGTAATAATTTCTCGCCCTGATTAACAAACCCGCCGGGCAGTGCCCACAGTCCTTTTCCCGGTCGTGCTTTGCGTTCCACCATTAAGACGTGCCCGCTTTGCACCACAATCGCATCGACGGTGACGAAGGTCGGTGGGTAGGGAGCGTTAGCCCAGGCCTGTTTATAGGTGCTGATAAACCGGTATTCATCCCGTAATGCCATATAGACTCCGCTAGCGCAAAACTCCTGCAGAAATCCGCGCACGTTGGGTGGTACGTTTTGCAATTGTTGCGCGTCCGAATGGAACACAGATTCGCGGATGGGGGTTGCCGAGATATTTTTGTAACTGTCGACTGCAACGGCGCCCCATTGGGGAAATAAATTCAGATAGTATGAACTCTGATCTTTGCTGTGCCCGATTAGACCGATTTTGGGTGCTAGGTGGGGTGTGGAATATTGAGCAGTGACAATACCATTCACGGTAGTCTGAACATTGCGGACCCATGATTCATCGTTGTATACGCTGTCCATCAGCGGGGCAATGTGCACTCTTTTGTTATCGCCTGCACTGAGGGCGCCGCGGATCATGGCTTCCCGCTCTGGGGGGCTCCAGGGGTTACGGGCGGAACGCGGTTGGTGGGCAGAGCCACATAAAATAATGAGTTGTTTAGCTTGTTTCAGACCCGCTTCAATCACGGATAAGTGACCTTTGTGAAACGGTTGGAAACGACCGATAAAAACCAAAAAGTCGTAGGGTGTGTTATTCATGTCAGCAAACTCCTTGCTGAAGTGCCCGGAGGCAGAGGGATATCAGAGCCGGTCTGTCCGGCGCCGCTCGTTGACAGCCATAGTGTCATAGAGCCACTATCACTGTCAACGAGCAGTTCGAACAATAGTGGTATAGTGCCACTATCAGTTTCTAACCGAAGCAGGCGAGAGTGGGATGATGGCTACAAAAAGTGAAGAACAGTTCCTTCGGGAGTACGATGTTAAGCAATTCAGTATGCCCATTACGACCGTAGACGTAATTATATATTCTATCAAAGACAATAAGTTACAGGTTCTTCTCACGAGTCGGCCTGAGCATCCTTTCAGGGGCATGTGGGCGCTTCCCGGCGGGTTTGTTGATTTGGTGAAGGACCGTGATCTGGCCGATACCGCCAAGCGTAAATTAAAAATAAAAACCGGTGTATCGGCTCCGTATCTTGAGCAGGTGGCTACCTTCAGTGGAGCCCAGCGTGATCCCCGGGGCTGGTCGGTGACAGTGGCCTACTACGCTTTACTCGATTGGGATGAGATTAATACAGGCCTGAGTGATGACTTCGCGAAGTGGGTTCCGGTCGACGAAGTGCAAACGTCACATTGCCTGGCGTTCGATCATAACGAGATTCTGGCTGTGTGTACTGACCGGCTAAGCAATAAGACGCTTTATACGTCCATAGCGATTAACCTGATGCCGAACGAGTTCACGCTAACTGAGTTGCAGCGGGTTTTTGAAATTATTTTGGGGCACACGCTGGAAAAGAAATCATTCCGTCGCCGCATACTGGATGCGGATCTGCTTGCCGAAACCGGTAATCTAAAAACCGGGAGCAACCGTCCGGCGAAACTGTATAGTGCAAAAAAGGGGGGCCATGATTATACCTTTCCGCGGGTTATTGAAGGTGCTCGCCAGCCATCCGGTCAAGAACGCTAACCCGTTTAAGCTCGCCGGGTTCGAACCGCTGTCGTCTCAATTGCTCAATCGCTGCGGACTGGTCGGTGCCCGATAAACCACTGTTCCTGATGTCGGCCGTTTGTTGGCGATAGTCGGTGTAACGTTTTTGCCAGCGGTCTCGCTGCTGGTCGAGTGCAGCTAATCTGCCCGCAGCATCGGCTCCGAGTTGTTGTTCCCTGTATTCGAATATTTGAGTATCAGTCATACCCTGTTCTCGCCATTGTTCTATGTTTCTCTCAACCTGTAATGGCTGCTTGTCTGGTTGGATGAGGTGGCGGTTGGTTTGTGATATGCCCTCCAACAAGCTATCGGCGAGCTGTTGTTTTTCCTGCGCGGTCAGTGAGGGGTCCGCTGCAATTTCTGCCTGATGCATCGCGAATTCGGAATATTCGTCTTCAGCCTGATAAAAAGCGGTCGCCAGCGACGGCCCCAAAATCGAAATGCGCAGTGCGCGCTGCATCGCAAGACTATCCCGCATTCCCGCATAGCTCCCGTCGTGCTGCTCCTTGTTATCCAATTCCAATTTGTAATCCATATAAGCGTTGAGGACCTCCCAGGCTTGTTTGGTTGCAGCAGGAGACAAGTGCTGTTTCAGATAATAGGCAATCCTGGCGCGAATCTCCGGTAGGTCTTCTTCCCCAATGGTTGCTAAAAAATAATCGAAGACGCCGCGCAATCCCAGATTGATTACCAAATTTCCCTGTGCGTCCATGGATAATTCGCCGTCAACGTCGGTGCCAGCAAGTGACTCGGGCAGGTCGCCCAGGGAAGCCCCCTTAGCAATCGCGATACCGAGAGCAGAGGGTGGATCAATATCCTTCCCGAAGGCGGTATCTGCGATGGTAGCCCTTTTGGCGGGTATACTTTTTAGCACATCGTTTTGAGGAGGGGCTGTATAATGCTTAAATAGTGAAACAAGCGTAAGCAGCAATAAACAAATGAGTCCGGTCAATGCACCAAATGAGATTTTATTTTTTATTATTTGCATATTTAGGTTATTCCGATTGTATCAACAATACGATGCCACATTACCAATCAAATTTGCATCGTTGATAGCGAATCGTGCTGTTTATTCAATCTATAGATTTATAAATAGTAGCTTAATAGGTCAATAATAAAGCAGAATAGGCCATGTTGCACTGGATTCGTTTCGTTGGGACAAAATCAGAAATAGCCTGATGAAAGATTATTCAGTTATTGAACATAATAAAACCCAAAAAACAGTTAACAAAATTATAAGAAATAAGGGGAAACTTCCTATGCATTCCTGTGGACCGCGTCAATTTATTGCGTCGGTGTTATTGCTGGCGTGTTTTACCGGGAGCGTTTTTGCCGCGAAAGACGCCACCCTATCAGATAAAACCTATACTCAAACCCGATACCCCATCGTGCTGGTTCACGGAATGGCGATGTTCGATCAGATGTTAGCGGTCAGTGGCTGGTATGGAATTCCGCGTAATCTTCGCCGCGGCGGCGCAGATGTATACGTACTTCAGGTGTCGGCTTTTAATACCACTGAATTGAGGGGAGAACAGGCCGCACGTCAGATCGAAACGATACTTGCGACTTCTGGTGCAGAGAAAGTCAATTTGATCGGTCACAGTCACGGTAGTCCCACCT
This sequence comes from Ketobacter sp. MCCC 1A13808, assembly GCF_009746715.1. Taxonomy (NCBI): domain Bacteria; kingdom Pseudomonadati; phylum Pseudomonadota; class Gammaproteobacteria; order Pseudomonadales; family Ketobacteraceae; genus Ketobacter; species Ketobacter nezhaii. The sequence goes on along the minus strand of NZ_VRKW01000021.1, from coordinate 34,704 downwards.
CCCGCTACGTAGCGGGGATCTATCCACAATATGTTGCATCGGTCAGCAGCGTTAACGGGGTGAATTGGGGAACACCGGTCGCGGACCAATTGCTGGCGCAGTTAGAGGCGGGTGCCAGCGGCCCCAAGGCCATGGAGGCGATCATGAATATCTGGGGGAGAATGGTAAATATATTGACCGGGAATCCATTGCCACAAGATTATGCCCTGGAGCTGGAGGCGCTCACCACGGAAAAAGCATTGAGTTTCAACGCCGAGTTTCCTGCCGGCATGCCTGCTGAATATTGTGGCCAGGGTGATGCAGTGGATGCCAACGGCATCTATTATTTTTCCTGGACAGGTAATCAGGTGAAAACCCACTTCTGGGATATTTCGGATTATGGTATGCAGACGTCGGCGAAAATGATGGACGAACCCAACGATGGACTGGTGCCGGTCTGTTCATCGTATCTGGGTACGGTAATACGGGATGACTATTACATGAATCACATGGATGCGGTCGATCAGATGTTTGGACTGCATAGCAGCAAGGATACTGATCCGCCGGTTGTTTATCGTCAACACGCTAATCGCCTCAAAAATATGGGGCTTTAGCATCGGGCTTTCACGGTCGACACAGGTATTCTGCCGGAGTGTTTTCATGCTCCGGCAGCTCCTATCTCTTTTTTGTGTGACGCTGGTGTATTATTGCGGTTAATTAATAGCGTTGTGGTACAAAGAGTTCCGGGGGCAGGTCATCCCGCTCGTAATCTTCATGGAAAACGCGTTCCGGTAGCGCAATTTTTTCATATTCCACTTCACCGTACGGCACCAGGCTCAGCAGGTGACTGATACAGTTGAGTCGGGCCCGCTTTTTATCGTTGCCGTCGACTATAAACCAGGGTGCCTCTGGTATATGAGTTCGGGCAAAAGTCTCTTCTTTTGCTTTTGTGTAGTCCTCCCAGCGGACACGGGATTGTAAATCCATGGGGCTTAGTTTCCATTGTTTCATCGGATCGTGAATTCGCATCTGAAAGCGGAGCTGCTGTTCCTCATCTGTAATTGAAAACCAGAATTTTATCAGTCGGATTCCGCTGCGTACCAGCATCCGTTCAAATTCCGGCACGTCCTGGAAAAACTCTTCGACCTGGGTTTCGGTCGCAAACCCCATTACCCGCTCTACGCCGGAGCGGTTGTACCAGGATCGGTCAAACAGTACGATCTCTCCGCTCGATGGCAGGTGGGCAACATAGCGTTGAAAATACCACTGGGTGCGCTCTCTATCGTTAGGTTTAGGTAGCGCGACGACGCGACAGGTTCTTGGATTGAGTCTTTGTGTTATGCGCTTGATCGCGCCTCCTTTACCAGCAGAATCGCGACCCTCAAAAATAACTGCGATTTTTTCACCAGTATGCTCAACCCAACTTTGTAATTTAATTAATTCGGACTGCAATTCGAGTAATGCTCTGAAATACGACTTTCCGTCCATCGCGTTCGGATGCTTCTCTTTATATATGCGACGTAACTCCAGAGATAATGCCGGTTCCGAAAGCTCCAGTTCAAAATGTTCGTCAAACGTTTCTGCTAGCTCTGCTTCAAGCCAGTCCATACCTTCTAAATGCTCAATGTCATTCACGGTAATTCCCCTAAGAGTAAACCCGGACTTGTTTTTTGGCGGGCTGATTAATGGTATGGCAGACAGGCGTTAAGCTGCCCATTTTGAGTTATGTACACTAAAAATGTTTCAAACAAATGGCATTGCTGATTCTGGATCGGAAAATTCCAGGGAGAGCGCGGTTAAGGAGGGTGTTTGCTCGTGGAGATGGATTGGATATATCCACATTATCGTTAAGAATATTTTTTGCTTTAGAGGTAGTAGGGTTTCTTTACTGCCTATACTGATTCTATATAAATCACATAATGGACTTGGGAATGAAAACAGAAATGGATGTTTCTGTGCGGGTATTGCTGTGCCTTATTTTGAGTCAGTTGGTAGCCGGTACAGCGCAGGCTTTCGATTGGTGCGGCGTGGTTCGGTATTCACCTGGCCAAACTACAGTAAATTACATGGTTGTGAATAGTCGATTAAGAAGTTACGGCTTATATGTGCCTGCTGACCATCAACGCGGTTCGGCTCTTGTTTTCGATTTTCATGGCTTTGCCAATGGGCGGGTTCAGGAACAAAAACTTTCCTGTTGGGACTCGAAAGCGGCTCAGGAGGGATTTGCCGTTGTTTATCCGCAGGGTGCCGGACTGATTCCTTCCTGGAACTCAGGTGAAGTATGTTGTGAACCGCGCCGGTTTTCGGATGAAGCATTTGCCCTTAAATTGGCGTCGTGTTTGTTAGATGAGAAGCGGAGTCATCTGGATTTGGATACAGGCAGGGTCTACGCCACCGGGTTGTCAAACGGTGGTGCGATGGCGGGATTTCTTGCCTGCAATCACTCAGATGTATTCTCTGCGGCGTTGGTCGTTTCGCAAAGTTTTCCTTATCGGGACTCCTCTGTTTGCAGGCAACAGCGTGGCACGGCAACACTGAAACCGGGTTTTAGTGTGTTGGAGATGCGCGGTAAATGGGATCCTATTGTCCCATATTCGTTTAGTTGGGGAGTGTCGTTAACGGCCGACCGTAGCCTTCGTTCCTGGGCGGATACCAATCAGTGCGATACTAACCCCAGAGTTGAAGACATTTGCGATCGCCCCGGCGCGGCACTCGATTGTCAGTATGGCCGCTCAAGTTGCGAGACTTACTATGATTGCGATAACCAGGCCCGGGTTTCACAATGCGCCCTGAACCATGGGCATTTGCTTTATGGTAACGCGCAAGGCTTCGATATCTGTTCCGAGGCTTGGTCTGAGTTTGAACGATTCTCGGTTACGCGGCGTCAAACCCTGGCAGACCATAGCGGATCTCAGTAGAGTAATCACTTCTTGTTAAGTGGTTTAGGTTTTGTTTATATTGTTTAGTCTTGACTAAACAATATAAACAACTTACGCTGAAACGATGAATAAATCAGCGAAAGATACCGTAGACCACTTTATAGAACAGATGGGGATGATTACCCAGAGCGAAGGCATGCCCCGTATTTCAGGCCAAATACTAGGGCTGCTATTGATTGAAACAGGGCCCTTCAGCTTTAGTGAGATTGCTGAGCGGTTAGAAGTCAGCCGGGGCAGCGTCAGTACCAACACCCGCCTACTTGAAAACCTGGGTGTGATCGAACGCATAGCCAAAATGGGTGACCGCTGCGATTATTTCCAGTTGGCGAACGATCCTTATGTCAAATTGTTGCATGGGGCATCTCAACGAATGGAAAAATCCATTACAGTGGTGCGTGAGGCAATAACGGACTTACCGCAAGACTGGAAGCAATCCCAAACTCGCCTGCAGGATCTGGAACACTTTTATACCGAATATCTCAAAATTACTACTACGCTTAGTCAGCGGCTCAAAACCGATTAGGTGATCATCCTCAGACGTAATTGATTTCCTTAGTTTGTTACTCCAAGAGCAAACATAACGTGTGATTCCGCCGTAGTTCATTTGTTTAAGAGAGTTGTACAACATGAAAAAACCTTACTTGATCGCAATAGCCATGTTTGCCGCTTTAGTGATCTGGATGGCGACCGGATTGTTGGGAAAGCCGGATGCAACTGAGCAGGTGCAAACTCCTGCAGAAAAAACCGAGAAGCGAGTGCTGGTGCAAACGCAAACTCAAAATTCACAGCCGGTGCAATTGGAACTCACTGTACAGGGGCATGTTGAACCCAATCGAGAAGTGATTATCCGTTCCGATATTGCAGGCCGAGTCCAGGATGTGTTAGTGGAAGACGGGCAGCATGTGGAGGCGGGAACCTTATTAGTCCGTTTCGATATGGAGGACCGGAAAAGTAAGCTGGCAAAGGAAGAAGCGCTGCTGGAAAGCCGGCGACAAGCGTATTCCCGTACGGAGAAATTAGGCAATGTTAACTTCCAGTCAAAAAGCGCGATTGAGGATGCGTTCGCTGCATTAAAAGAAGCGGAAGCGAATGTTGCGGAAATTAAAAACGAAATTAACAAGCTCGAAGTCAGGGCGCCGTTCGCAGGGGTTGTGGATAGGCGCGCGGTGGAGAAAGGCGCGTATTTGCTCGCCAATGGTGAGATAGCACGTTTTGTTGACAATAACCCACTGAAAGTGGTTGTGCCGATAGCACAGCAAAATATTAAACAGCTTTCCAAGGGCGTAACTTCGGAGGTTGATTTTGCAATTGGACAGAAACGCCCAGGCACTCTCAAGTTTATTTCGCCTTTAGCCAACGAGCAAACCCGTACTTTCAGAGTAGAAATCAGCGTCGATAATCCGGGTTATGAAATTCCGGCGGGGATCAGCGCAGAAGTGAAGATTCCAACGTCTCGAGTGTCCGGCCATTTTGTTTCCCCGGCAATACTGGCTCTGGACGAGCAAGGGCGCATGGGCATCAAGACCGTGGATGACACCAGCAGTGTTATTTTTAATCCTGTTTCGATTATCCAGGCCACAAAAGACGGCATTTGGGTAGAGGGGTTGCCGGATTCAGCTCGCATTATTACGGTCGGACAAGGCTTTGTTGAAGCCGGAGCCAAGGTGGACGTCGCTGAAAAAAACAGCGATGAAACGCACCGGGCTGCAGGTGTTGCCAGTTATATCGGGTCATCTCAATGAACCAATTTATTGATGCGGCATTCGGCCGTGGCAGAACCGTTGTACTCATCTTTGTGATGTTATTGCTGATGGGTACCACCGCCTATCTTACCATCCCCAAAGAATCGGAACCCGACGTATCAATTCCCATTATTTACGTATCGGTTACCTATGAAGGTATTTCTCCTGAAGATTCGGAGCGGTTGTTGGTTCGCCCGCTGGAAAAAGAGCTGCAAGCTATTGAGGGTCTAAGAGAACTCCACGCGACGGCAGCAGAGGGCTATGCATCGGTTACCGTTGAGCTTGAAGCGGGATTCGACGTGGATAAAGCGCTCCAGGAGGTTCGTGATAAGGTCGATATCGCGCGCGCGGAACTGCCGCCCGGTAGTGATGAACCCCGGGTCAATGAGGTAAATACATCGTTGTTTCCGGTACTCACCGTGGTTCTGTCTGGTCCGACACCGGAACGTGAGTTGGTGTCTATTGCACGCAAACTGAAAGACGATGTCGAGGCACTTTCTGATGTCCTGGAAGTTAAAATCGGTGGAGATCGAGAGGAGGTTCTTGAAGTCATCGCCGATCCGTCTGCGCTCGAGGCCTATAATATATCGTTTACTTCGCTGTTCAATTTTGTTCAGCAAAATAATCGTTTGGTCGCGGCCGGTGCATTGGACACCGGTGCTGGTCGTATGGTGTTTAAGGTGCCCGGTGTGCTGGAAAACCTGGAGGATCTGGCCACGCTGCCGATTAAAGTCGACGGTAGTACTGTTGTCACGTTTCAGGATGTTGCCACCCTGCATCGCACGTTCAAGGATCCCACCAGTTTTGCGCGTATTAACGGACAGTCTGCACTGGCGTTGGAGGTCAGTAAGCGCAGTGGAGCCAACATTATTGAAACCATCGAAAACGTGCGGGCGATAGTGCAGCAATCCGAGGCTCTTTGGCCGGACTCCGTTACGGTGACGTATTTGCAGGATAAATCCGAGCGCATCAGCAGTATGCTTGGTGATTTGGAAAACAACGTCATCACCGCGATAATTTTGGTAATGATTGTGATTGTGGCTGCGCTCGGGGTGCGGCCGGCGATATTGGTTGGCTTGGCTATTCCGGGTTCATTCCTGGCTGGTATGTTGATTCTTAAATTTATGGGAATCACTTTGAACATATTGGTTTTGTTCAGTTTGATTCTGGTAGTAGGCATGCTGGTTGACGGAGCCATTGTCACCATTGAATTGGCAGACAGGAAAATTGCCGAAGGGGTGGACCCGAAATCCGCATTTGCCGAGGCATCTAAACGCATGTCCTGGCCTATTGTTGCTTCTACAGCAACGACTCTGGCCGTGTTTGTTCCTTTGCTGTTCTGGCCCGGGATGGTCGGCGAGTTTATGAAATACCTGCCTATCACCGTGATTATCACCTTGATTGCTTCACTGGCCATGGCACTTATTTTTATACCGGTACTGGGCGGTATGCTGCAATCCCGGGGTGGTAAGAAAGCGGGAATGGACAGTCAAACCAACGCTGCTATAAAAGCAGCCGAAGACGGTGATCTGGACAGCATCGGTGGCTGGGTTGGTCGATATTTAAGAACGCTGACATTTCTTTTACGACACCCCGGTAAAAGCCTGGGCGTTGCAGTGCTGTGTCTAGTAGCAGGGTATAGTGCGTATATTGTGTTTGGTCGTGGCATTGAATTCTTTCCGGCTGAAGAGCCTGACTTTTTGCAAGTCCAGGTACAGGCGAGGGGCGATCTTTCCGTTTTCGAGCGTGATCAACTGGTGCGACAGGTCGAGAAACGCATGCTCGATGTGCCAGAACTGAAATCAGTCTACGCCCGCACCATCGGCGAGGGGGCACAGACCCAAACCAATATGCCGGATGACGCAATCGGAGTGATACAGCTTGAATTGGTGGGTTGGCAGCAGCGTCCTCGAGCGGCGGATATTATCCCGGTGCTAAGAGAGAAGGCAGCCGGTATACCCGGTATTAAAATTCAGGTGCGTGAGCAGGAATCCGGTCCTGCAACGGGCAAACCGGTAGAAATGGAAATCACCGGGCTGGATCTTGAGAAAATGAGCCAGGCAGTTGCTGAATTACGGGAGACCATGAATAACATTGGTGGTTTTGTGGATGTCGAAGATTCGCGACCGCTACCGAGTATCGAATGGCGTTTGAAAGTGGATAGACAAAAAGCGGCACAGTATGGTGCCGATGTGTCCCTGCTGGGGCACGCGGTTACCATGATTACCAATGGCATCATGCTGGCGGAATACAGGCCGGATGATGCCGATGAAGAATTAGAGATTCGGCTTCGTTTCTCACAAAGCGAACGCAATCTGGATCAACTCAATCGGCTCAGGGTTCCGTCTGAAAACGGCGCGGTTCCTATCAGCAACTTTGTGACTTTTGAACCGGCTCAGAAAACGGGGGTAATCAATCGTAATCAGGGCCATAGAATTTTGGAGATCAAGGCGGGCGTGTTGCCCGGATTACTACCCGATGACCAGGTAAATAAAATCAAGCAATCACTAGAGAACCTCACCTTACCTGATGGAGTGAATGTGCGTTTCAAAGGGCAGGATGAGGATATCCAGGAAGCCATGATGTTTTTGATTAACGCGTTTGTAACGGCGCTTTTTTTGATGTGGATTATATTGGTCACGCAATTCAACAGCTTTTACCAATCGCTGTTGGTGCTCAGTGCCATCGTATTTTCAACGGCCGGAGTTCTGTTGGGATTGCTTGCTACCGGTCAGGCCTTCGGTATCGTCATGGGCGGCATAGGCGTCATCGCGCTGGCAGGTATTGTGGTGAACAATAATATCGTACTGATCGACACCTATAATGATTTAAAGAAGAAAGGGTTGTCCGGGACGGAGGCCATCCTAAGAACTGCGGCGCAAAGAATGCGACCCGTGTTTCTGACCTCAGTTACTACCGTTCTGGGTCTGTTACCCATGGTGTTTGCGTTGACGATTGATATTATTGGTAGAGACTTGTCCATCGGCGCGCCTTCTGCGCAGATGTGGACTCAACTGGCCAGTGCCATTGCCGGAGGCCTGACTTTTGCCACCATATTAACGCTGTTTTTAACGCCCTGTTTGTTAATGATTGGTGAAAATATGTCAGACTGGCGCGCAGCACGGGCACGGCGTAGAAACAAAGACACGCTAATCTCGTCCGTCGAGTAGCATTTTTTCCATACGTGGCTGGGGTTTATTCACTCCAGCGTTAAAAGCTTTATTGTCGGCGCTCTGTTCTGAGCAGCCTATTAGGAACACCATCTCCATCTTCGGGATGGTGTTTTCCATGTTGTATCCTGATAAATTACTATTTTATTGACCATTACAATGCCTTGCATAAACAGTCAGAGAGGTGTGTTTTAAGGCCAATTCAGGCAAGATGAAAACCAGATACAATGTCGGTTAATTGTTGGTTGCCATAAAAATAAAAATAAATAGAAGGGAGCATCTGTTGTGATTAAGTTATTAAACCCAAATCGCCGCGCGTTACGAATCGGAATGTTAGTTGTCGTTGGCGTATTAATAAATATATCAGGTTGTGGCGGCAGCCGTTCCGTCGCGGAAGAAAGTGCAGTCAATACCCGAACTATAGAAAGCCAGACTGAAGATATCGATTTTACCGAATCGCCTTCGACCGGCGAAGCTGGGGCCACCGATAGTGCACCTGAGGAAGCTCCGACCGGTGCCTATACTCGCATCCCAGACTATCCCAGAATCAAGACCGCGCCGTTGCAGTATATCGATAGTACCAGCGGACATAGAATGGGCGTAAGGGTAACGTTGCCAGCTAACGAAGATGGTACGCCAGCGGAAGGCCCTTTCCCGGTGATTTTGATTCAAAGCGCGTATAACATCGGATTAATGTCCCTAATGCCTTTGCCCGGTGGTGTGTTGTTGGGGGCACCCGATCCCTTTATGGTGAGGCGTGGCTACGCAATGGTGGCAGTGGACGTAATTGGTGGCGGCACCTCAGAAGGCGGATGGGAGATGCTCGGTGAAGAGGAGCAGTCCGGTTATGGTGATGTTGTGGACTGGATCCAGCAACAGGCGTGGGCAAACGGAGACATTGGCGTGGCCGGAGCATCGTATATGGCCATTACTTCATTGTTTACAGCGCAGCAACGCCCGGATGATATTAAAGCCATTTTTGCCAGCGTCCCCATGGGTGACCCCTTAAGAGGCACGGTAGGCACCGGTGGCATCCTGAACGGCGTGTTTATGAGCACCTGGATGACGCTCACCCATTTAACTTCTACCCAGAATTTAATCACGATGTTACTACACCCCGAATTGATGGATATCATTATGGGGTCCACGCAACGGCATGTTGACCAGGTTGACCACTACTATCTGCCGGTAATTGAAAAAGCGATTAATGGAGATCCGGTGTTTTCCTACGATGGCGAGTTCTGGCGGGTTCGTTCTCCCATTGAGAATATTGATCGTATCCAGGCGCCGACCTTTATCATGGGGGCGCTGGATGACATTTTTCAACGCGACGAACCACTGATATACGAAGCATTAAAAGACCGGGTGGATGCACGCTTGATGATATTCAACGGTGACCACATAGGGCATTTCATGCAGGCATTGCCCGGGACAGAGAAAACTGACCCCATTTTGAATTTAGTGCTGCAATGGTTCGATAAGCATTTGAAGGGTATGGATTCGGGCACAGAGCGCATACCCGCGGTGACTCAATACGTCAAAGGCTATAAAAACGGAAACTGGCAGGGTTTTGCCAGCACCACTGATTGGCCGCACCCAGCTGCAGAACCGGATCGTTGGTACTTACACGGTGATGGCAGCCTGAACCAGCAGGCACCTTTTGACCAGGAAACTACCCGCGTTATGACGCAACCGGAATTCGCCGGATATGATTATGGAAAAAGTGCTGATGGTGGGTTTGTACACCTGGATTTCACCTTGAACGATGGCACCCGATGTTCACCCAGCTATGTGCAGTGGACCTTGGGTTCTGCGGGTATAGCCAGGTCGCCAAAATGCTTTCGGGATACGGCGCAGCTTGAACGAGAGGCGTTAAATTATGAAACGGAAGCAATGACGGAAGCTTACTATATCAACGGGCCGATTCAGGCTGATCTGTTTGTTTCCAGTACAGCAAGAGATGCGGTTGTTTCTGTGCGAATTGATGAAGTTACGCCGCAAGGGCGGGTTATACCGTTATCCAATGGTTTACTGCTGGCATCGGCCCGGGCGTTGGACGAAAGCCGTTCCAGATATCTGTATGGAGAGATGGTGCAACCCTATCACTACTTTACTCAATCGACGGAGCAGTTATTGGTTCCAGGGGAAGTGGTAAAAATGCACGTTGAAGTGTTTCCTACCAGCGCGCTGATTCGCAAGGGTAACAAGTTGCGGGTGTCGATCAGTCCGAGCAATCAGGCACAGGGTATATTGAATCTTCCCCGGCGGGAACTGGCGCGGGACGGTGTGACTTCCATTCATAACAGCGCAGAATACCCGTCCAGCGTGGTGCTGCTGTCTGTGCCCGTTAGCGAGCTGAATTAATGTAACAGTACGAGGGGGCAGCTTAGCTGCTCCCCGTTTATTGTTCTTCAGCGCTCATTGGTCTTCAGTGTACTTGAACTGAAGCGAAGCCAGGCGGTGGTAAAGTGCGCTTTTCTGCATTAATTCCTGGTGGGTACCCAATGCCTCCAGCGTTCCGTGATTCAGCACCGCGATCCTGTCCGCATTCTTGACCGTAGCCAGCCGATGGGCGATAACCAGGGTGGTTCTGCCGATCATTAGCTTTTCAAGTGCCTGCTGCACCCAGAATTCACTTTGCGCATCCAGCGCGCTGGTGGCTTCATCCAGCAACAGGATTGGTCGATCTGCCAATATCGCTCTCGCGATTGCTAATCGTTGCTTCTGTCCGCCGGATAAACCGATGCCAGCGTCTCCCAAGCGCGTTTCATATCCGTCGGGTAGTGCCACAATAAATTCGTCCGCATGAGCCGCTTTCGCCGCGTCCACGATCTGTGCATCGGTGGCGTCCGGTTTGGCGTATTTTAGATTTTCAGAGATGCTGCCATAAAACAGGCTGGGGGTTTGCGAAACCAGGGCGAAACACCCGCGAAGTTCGTGCAGTTCCAGTGTCCGAATGTCCACGCCATCAAGTTTGATGGAGCCTTCGGTACAATCGGCAAAGCGAAGCAATAAATCAAACAATGTGGATTTTCCTGCACCGGAGGGGCCCACCAGTGCCAGGGTTTCCCCGGCACGAACATGTAAAGTCAGCTTATCCAGTGCAGGGGAGTGGACTCGGGACGGATAGGTAAATTTGAGTGAATCAATGTCAATGCGACCATTGACCGGACGGATTAACTTTGCAGGACGGGTTGGGGATTCTATAAGTGAGCCGGAATGGAGTAGTTCAACGATTCTTTGTGTGGCGCCGGCTGCCCGTTGCAGCTCTCCTATTATTTCCGAAATAGAGGAAACGGCATTTCCGACGATGACGCTGTAAAAAACAAACGCAGCCAATTCGCCGCCGGTGATCCTACCCTCGATGACATCCAGGCCCCCCACCCAAAGCATGACACCCACCGCCCCAAGAACCAGCACGATTACCACAGTAATCAGCAGCCCGCGTTGAATATTTCGTTGCTTGGCTACGTTAAATGCGTCTTCTGCATATTCACCGAACCGGTTGCGATCGTGCGGTTGGTGGTTGTAAGCCTGTACGATTTTAATCTGGCTCAGTATCTCGCCTACGTAGGCTCCCACACCGGCGACTTTGTCCTGTGTTTTGCGGGAAAGATTGCGCACCCGGCGACCGAAAACCAGAATCGGTGCGATTACAAGCGGGACCGCAATTATAACAATGGCGGTCAGTTTCGGGTTAGTGATAAACAACCACACGATACCGCCGATCATCATAATAATATTACGCAGTGCAATGGAGAATGACGAACCGATTACGGTTTGCAGTAATATCGTATCGGCGGTCAGGCGTGACTGAATTTCCAGTGCCCGATTGTGTTCGAAAAAGGCGGGGTGAAGGTCTAGCAAATGATTAAAGACGCGGATTCTAATGTCGGCTACCACCCGTTCGCCTAACCAGGATACCCAGTAGTAGCGGGTAAAAGTCGCAACGGCCAGTGCGATCACCATACCCAGAAAGACCAACACATAGTGCTCAAGTAACCGGGCAGAGGCCGTCGCAATACCGTGGTCGATCAACAGACGGACTCCCTGTCCGATAGAAAGGGTGATAGCGGCGGTACAGGTAAGCGCAATCAGTGCATAAAACAGTTGTGGTTTATAGGGCGTGAGGAATTGTCCAGCCAGTTTGACGAATTGCCATCGGGTGCGTTCCAAATTTTGGTCCTTTTGAAAGTTAAGCGTTCTGTGGTGGTAACGGTATCAGCCAATTCAATCATTAAATCTGTTCGTTATGGTTCCTGGATTCGGATGAGGCTGCCAGCAAAATCAGAAAAAACCCCTTCATCAAATTCATACTGGGTATTATCATCTGCGCGTTAATATATAGATTAAAGGGGATTAGAATGCATTTTTTCAGAATTACCCGGCTCAGAGCTCTCTTAGTCGTAGTTACCTTATTGTCATGTGGTCAGGTTCAAGCGGATGCAGAAGTGGTGGTTTACACCGCCCGTAGCGAAAGCCTGTTAAAACCCTTGTTCGACCTGTACACCAAAGAAACCGGTACCAAGATCACCTACCTGACCGACGGCGAAGGGCCGTTGATGGCCCGTCTCAAGGCAGAAGGTGAACGCACGCCTGCTGACATGCTTATCACCGTCGATGCCGGTAATTTATGGCAAGCAGCTCAGATGGGGTTGCTGCGACCTATAAAGTCCAGGCCATTGGAACATATCGTACCTGATCAATACCAGGATCCGGAAAACAGATGGTTCGGCTTGTCTGTTCGTGCCAGGACGATAGTGTACTCCAGCGAACGGGTTAAAGCAGAAGATCTATCGACTTATGAGGACCTGGCGGATGCCAAGTGGAAAAAGCGCTTGTGCCTGCGAACATCGAAGAAAGTGTATAACCAATCTCTAATAGCGACCATGATAGAGCGTCACGGAGAACCGAAAACAGAGCAGATCGTCAAGGGCTGGGTCAGCAATTTAGCCGCACCCGTCTTCGCCAATGACTCTGCTTTAATTGATGCCATAGCGGCCGGGCAGTGCGATGTCGGCATCGTAAACACCTATTATTATGGCCGCGCGCAATACGCTAACCCCGATATTCCAGTAAAATTATTCTGGGCTAACCAAAAAACGACCGGTGTTCATGTCAATATTTCCGGTGCGGGAATCACAACCCACGCCAAACGGCCTCAGGCCGCTCAGGCCTTTCTTGAATGGTTGGCAAAACGGCGAGCACAGGAAGTATTTGCAGGTATCAACATGGAGTTTCCGGTGAACGATGCCACCAAGCTCGACCCGATTGTTAAGTCCTGGGGTAAATTCAAAGCTGACAAGCTTGAGGTAGACGTCGCCGGTGCACGCCAAGGTGAGGCAATCAAGCTAATGGATCGTGCCGGATACCAATAAATTGCAGAAATCGACCCCTGTGTTCATTTAAAGTTCAAATTAATGATTGAAAATTATTAGCATTTAGATTTAAATTGCAGACGCGTAATCGTTTGCAATTTATACATTTTCTAAAGTGCTGGTAGTTAATTATGTTGGGTAGTAGCGTTGAACTGTTGTCTCAGGGTGGTTTCGTGGTCTCCGTATTGGGGGCGATGTCGGTTGTCGCGCTTGCCGTTATATTATTGAAATCATTCCAATTTATGGTGAATCGCTGGTCAGGTGATGCGCAGATTGAGGAGTTTATTCAAGCGCTCCAGAGTGGTGACAGAAGTAAGGCGTTAAAGTCGTTGGAGGCGCATAAAGACGATCGTGCCGCTTTGTTATCGCAGACATTAACGCTGGCCGATGCTCAATCTGTCGACCTTTCAGTCGTAAAAGTCGAGTCAATTCGTTTGGCTCGCGCTGCAATCGACAAGCTGTCCGGTTTTCTGAGGGTGCTGGAAGTTATTGCTACTACAGCCCCTTTATTGGGTTTATTCGGCACGGTTCTGGGAATGATCGAAGCCTTTCAGGCTTTGGAAGCGGCCGGCAGCCAGGTTAATCCGTCTATTCTGTCCGGTGGTATCTGGCAAGCTTTATTAACGACTGCGGTCGGTCTTGCGGTGGCAATTCCGGTTTCGATGGTGCATAGCTGGTTCGAAAGACGGGTAGAGCTACGCGCCGCTACATTACAAAACGATATCGACCGGACTTTCCTTATTCTTTCTGCAACGCCGTTGATGCAGCCTGCACATCGCGCAAAGGCAGCCTGAGCCGTGGATTCGGACTCGTTAGTTTTTATACCTCGTCGTCGTAGCATCGGCCTTACTGCATTAATCGACGTCGTGTTTATCCTGCTGATGTTCTTCATGCTCAGCTCCAGCTTCAATCGTTGGAATGCGGTTGATTTTGATGCCCCGGTTGCGGTCGAATCCATAGAAAAGAAACAGCCACAGATTATTATTCTGGGTTCGGATAGTTCGTTACGTTTGAAAGGGTCAACTTTTTCAGTTCCCCATTATCTTGATTTGAAGCCCGAGCACGTTGCCAATTTCTCCGCAGAGCAATCGCTGGTTATTCTGTCTGAGCCGGAAGCCACGGTGCAAAGCATGGTGAGCACTCTGGAGGCGCTTAAACAATTGGGTGTCAGCTCTGTCACTTTGGGCGGTGTTATGGCGCTACCCGGTTCATCCCAACAGTGAGCGGAGGGACTTAACATGGACATACTCAAGAGCCGCCGGCATAAAGCCCGTTCCATGGATGAGCAACTGATTCCGTTGATCAATATCGTTTTCTTGTTGTTGATATTCTTTATGATCGCCGGGCAAATACGCCAAAGTCAAAATCAGCATATTGTACCGCCCGAATCCAAAAGTGAGAAACCACTGGTCAGGCCGCAGGTCCTTGTGGAGATGGATAGCGATCTTAAAATTTCGTTAAATGGTGAATCCGTCGCTCTTGACTCGTTACCCGAGTCACTCAGTCTACTGCCCGATGTTCAACACCAGTCGGTCGCAGTGAAGGCAGATCATACTATTCACGCTCAGGATATCGACGAGCTTTTCAATGTGCTACGTGAGCAGGGAATTACTCACATCACGCTTTATAGCAAGCGTGGGGTTTAGAGTATGTCCTGGTATCAGTGGGTTATTGCGATTACTGCGTCCCTCGGTCTGCATGCTGCTGCACTTGCCGTATTTGGCGATCCCCCCATGTCGGGTGTTAGTCAGGCGCAGGATATAGGAGAAAGCGGTTTAGAAGTGGGGCTGGGACAAATTGGCGGCTATCAGGAGCAGGTGGAAAAGGTCGCTGAAAAAGTTGAGCCCGAACCAGTAGAACCGGAACCGGTTGAACCAGAAAAAGTGGTAAAAAAGGCAGTGCCCAAACCGGTGGTAAAGAAAGAAGTGGTGGCGCCGATAGCGGTTGCAAAAGTTTCAGAGCCTACGCCTGAAGTGTTAAACGTGGTCGTTCCTACTGAGCTGCCGGAAGAAAAACCGGAACCAAACACAGAGCCGGAAGAAACCGTTGAAGCTGAGCCCGAGACTGCGCCCGAGCAGCCGGAAACGGCAGAGCAGAGTGACCAGAAAGAAACGACAAAAGCGATGGTGAAAGGAACCGGATCCAGAAATACCTCGAGATCAGGTGGCAAAAAAGGGGACGCTAAAAGTTACTTTAACGTTTTAATGGCCAGACTCAACGAATACAAAGATTATCCGGCGGAAGTAAAAAAAGAAAAACAGCAGGGTGTTGTGGTTTTAAAATTTTCCATAAATAAAAAAGGCGAAGTAACAGCGTCTGAAATTAAAACAAGTTCAGGTTACCCATTATTGGATAAGGCAGCTCTGGATATGTTGGTAAAAGCCAATCCTTTACCTCCGATTCCCGATTCCATGGGCCGTGACTCGTTGTCACTTGCCATACCTATCGAATATTCGCTCATAACCAAGTAAACATTCAGGAGTTAAATAAATGACCAAACCAAACAATGGGTCGCAGCGACCTATAAGCTTACGTTCCCGCGATCAGTTCAGAGGCCAGAAAACAACGTTGGCATTGGGTATTTCCGCTTTGATCATGAGCCCGGTGGTCATGGCTGAAGAGGATACTATCGAACTGGATAAAATGCAGATCGAAGATCGGGCAATTGATACCAACCCTTATGCAGAACCCGGTGCGCCCTATAAAGCCAGAGTGTCAAGCGATGCGCGTCACGTTAAGCCGCTGGCTGAAACCCCGCAAACGATTACGGTCATTACGGAAACTCAGATTCAGGATTCCGGCCGGTCTGATTTGCGTGAAGTACTGCAGGCTCAGCCCGGTATTACTCTTGGCACCGGTGAGAATGGAAATGCGTTCGGTGATCGCTATATTATTCGAGGGCATGAAGCCCGCAGCGATGTATTCGTTGACGGTTTACGTGATCCGGGGATGACAATTCGTGAGAGTTTTGCTACTGAACAAGTGGAAGTGACCAAAGGTCCCAGCTCCACATTCGCAGGACGAGGATCAACAGGTGGTGCGGTTAACAGTGCTACCAAGCAAGCCAGTACCGAATACAATTTTACTGAGCTGCAGGGTGGCTTTGGTACAGATCAATATTACCGGCTGACAGCGGACACCAACCAGGTTTTGACTGATAATCTGGCCGTTCGTGTCAACGTGCTGGGTGCTGCAGAAGAAGTACCTGATCGTGGCCCGGCGGACCGGGAGCGCACCGGTATCGCATTGTCTGCCGCGTTTACAGCAACAGAAAAGCTCTCCTTTATAGCGGATTATTACCATTTGCAGGCAGATGATAAGCCTGATTTGGGCACCTATATTCTTCCGGACGGTGGCAAGCCGGTGGACGATATCCCTGTCTATCTGCAAAACGCCGATTTCCTTGAATCCACCGTGGACACGTTCACGTTTCGTATGAATTACGATGTCAGCGACAACTTCCGCGTGCAGAATTCGATTCGCTACGGCACTACGGATAATGGATACGTGGTTACCGGTGCTCGCGGAAGTGATAATTTGGCTACCGTTCCACCGACTCCTACTATCGGCTTGAGTGACCACCAGGGGTGGCAGGAAGTAGAGTACCTGGCTGATCAATTGAACTTTTATGTAGATACAGAAAGTGCGAACGGCATTCGCAATCAATTTGTATTCGGCATGGAGTATTCCGATCTGAAAGTACAGAATGGCCTCTATAAAGTTACCGATTCCGCCGCAACTAATTGTGTACTTTCCGGTCGCGGTGGCTCGCAAAGATCAGCCTATTGTATTGTCGATGCCAACGGTGCAATTGTGCCTGATATTCATAATTTTACGGGTCGTACTATTGAAAAGGACAGACAGGACTCTGACTTCAACGTTGAAACCGTATCGCTCTATGTTATGGATACTGTGGATCTGACGGAAAAGGCGTCCGTGTTCATGGGTATTCGTTATGACGATTTCGATTACCAGAATACGCTAACAGGGGACGATGGCGACCAGACGGATTACAGCTACTCAGACGGACTGTGGAATGGTCATGTGGGTGTTGTCTATGATATTACCGAACACGGTAATATATATGCTACCTGGAGTACGTCGAGCAATATCAACGGTGGCGAGTCTGATTTGGGCGGAAACTGTGGATACGGTGGCCTGTGTGGCGATCCGATTCAGGTAACAGAAAACAAACCTGAAACGACGACTAATCTGGAATTAGGCACGAAATGGAATGTCATGGAAGAGAAGCTACTGGCTACTTTGGCTATCTTCCAGATTAAGAAAGAAGATGTCATGGAGAGTGTTGGTGACGATTATGCCACGATCGGCACAATTAATACCGGCGCCAATGAAGTTAAAGGTATTGAAGCATCGTTAACCGGCAATATTACCGAGCGCCTTAGCTCGCAGTTCGGCGTAGCCATTATGGAAGCCGAAATAACGGAGTCTTACAATGTAGAAACCATTGGCCAGACTTTGAGTAATTTTGCCGATGAAAGCGCCTATTTCCAACTTCGCTATCAGTTTACCGATCAGTTTGCCTTTGGTGGCGTGGTCACGTATTCCAGCGAGATGTACGCCGGCCAACCTGATTCTGCACCCGGATACAACGAAGCCATCGGTGATTACTCCTATACCGTTCCGAGTTATACCGTATTGGATTTGTTTGCGACCTATGACATTACTGATAGTCTGAATGCGCGTCTGAATCTGATGAACGTCACAGATGAAGATTACTATTTGGCAGCTTATCGCAGCGGTGCCTTCACCTATATCGGTGATGCTCCCAGAGCCATGCTAACGTTCACTTATCAGCTATAATAGAGCCTGAAAGTCCCGTCTCTGCTAAAATGACGGGACTTTCATCTTCCTATCGAGAAGCTCAGGGGGCTTTTTTGAATGGCTCAATCTGAATCCCCAACCCGAACTGTACGCTCCGCGTTAACCTCTATTCCCGAAAGCATTACCTGTACCGAAGATTATGAACTTATCGCTCGCGAGTTTATCGAGCCATCTATCTATGCCCACATCGCAGGTGGAAGTGGAAGAGAAACCACGCTGAAGTCCAATCTCGAGGCCTATCAAAACGTCCGGCTCATGAATCGAGTCCTGGTTGATTTTACAACTGCTACCACCCGCACCCGTATTCTGAATCAGGAATTTCGCCATCCGTTGCTGTTAGGGCCTGTTGCATTTCAAAAATTGGTGCATCCCGATGGCGAGCTGGCCAGTGCCCGTGCTGCCGATGCGTTGGAAAGCGGTATGATCAGCAGCACGCTTTCATCGTATAGCCTGGAAGAGATCGCTACCGAAACTTCGGGTCATAAATGGTTTCAACTCTATTTTCAGCCGGGCAAGGCGGATACCCTGGACTTGGTGCGACGGGCGGAACGATCGGGTTACGATACCCTGGTGGTGACATTGGATGTGCCGGTTCGCTCCGGTAACCGACGGGCACAAGCGGCCGGGTTCGTTATGCCCGCGCATGTGCAAGCAGTTAATCTCAAACACCATTCCATCCCTCCCCAGGTCAGTCTGAATCCAGATCAAAGTGTCATTTTCCAGGGTATAATGTCGGAAGCGCCAACCTGGAGTGATTTGCAATGGTTGATCGAAGAAACGACGTTACCAGTGGTGGTAAAAGGAATATTAAACCCCATGGATGCTTGCCAAGCGATTGCTTGCGGTGCAAGTGGCGTCATCGTATCAAATCACGGTGGTCGGGCTTTGGACGGCGTGCCTTCAACGCTTGAATCCTTACCGGCGATACGTGAAGCGCTCGGCGATGGTGTTGCCGTACTGCTTGACGGTGGCATTCGCAGCGGCTCAGATGTCTTCAAGGCCATTGCCCTCGGCGCAGATGCGGTCCTGATTGGTCGTCTACCGATATACGCATTGGCGGTGGCCGGAGCCATAGGTGTGGCGCATTTGCTTCGGTTGTTTCGTGATGAATTGGAGCTTTGTATGGCCTTAACCGGGTGCACTACATTAGAAGAAATCAATGAAAGTTGTTTAATAGAAGGTTCAGCCCATGTTGCTCGTCGTTGAAGGCGCTTTATCCAAGATCGAAGTAAAACAATTTCGTTTGCAGTTGGCTGAGGCTGATTGGGAGGAGGGTGCTTCCAGTGCCGGTGAGTTGGCAAAAGAAGTGAAACTGAATCAGCAATTTTCCGACCACCATGAAACCGGCGTTCGATTGGGTAATTTGATTGTGAGCAAGCTCAGTCAGAATCCGCAATTTATATCCGCCGCGTTACCAAAGAAAATTTATCCGCCAAAGTTTAATCGTTACGCGGCGGGTGGTCGTTATGGCGTGCATGTGGACAGTGCTGTACTGCAGGCGCCGGGCACCGGTGAATATGTAAGAAGCGATATTTCCGCAACGTTATTTTTGTCAGAACCGGACGAATATCAGGGTGGTGAACTGGTGATTGAAGGGTCGTTCGGGGCGCAGCCCGTCAAGCTTTGCGCCGGGGATCTGGTGCTTTATCCCGCCTCTAGTTTGCACCAGGTGCAACCGGTAGAGGAGGGTGAGAGAGTCAGTTCTTTTTTCTGGGTGCAGAGCATGGTGCGTGATGACGGCGCGCGAGAGTTGTTGTATGAATTGGACCAGAGTATTCAAATGCTGCGCACTGAAAACAGTCAGCAAACCGAAATTGTTCGCTTGAGTGGCATCTATCATAACCTTTTAAGGCGCTGGATAGACGTCTGAACAAGCCCATTCAATCTGCTGTTTAACCATCGTTTGCGATATAGCGGTGCAGGTGCAGCGCTTTAATGTAGGGCTCCGGATTCAGCTTGGTATCGAATCGGGTGATGCGTTCCGCCGGTGAGTCATTTCCGGGATCATCCCGCCACACATATTTAGGCAAGGTTTTGTCCTGACTTAACACGATGCCCGAAATGGTGACAGCTTTTCTTCTGTAGACACGTTCTTCTTTCCAGACCAGATTGGCTCTCAGCTGGTTGGGTAATTTTTTCTTATACGCTAACGGCTCGCCAGCGGGCAAATCCTGCAGTAACGCCATTACCCTGCTGCGTGTGTGGGGGTGGGTCAGTTTCTCAGCCATCTCCATGGCTTCTTCGCGGTTGGTCGGGTCGATCACGGAATGGGTTTTGGCCCAAGTCCAGCTAATCGAATGAAGGTTAGGCTCAATGACACGGATTTTCGCGTAGCAGCGGAGCAAATCCAGTTGATTCAGGCGTGCGCGTTTTAGCGCGATAATCAGTTCTTCCGTTCGCCGTCCTTCTTGTTGCAACATGCGGTCTACTAGTTTATCTATCCTGGATTTCTCACCGCTAGCTCCGTTACGGACCTGCTTAATGGCTTCCTGGAATTGGTGTTTTGCGTCATTTAATTTAACGGCCTGGCGAATGGTTGCTTTCGAGCAGCATACCAGTCCGGCCGTTGGCAACGTTTCGCCTGCAGACAAGCGCCACATCTGCGTCATTGATGCGATGGCAGACTCACGGTCCAAAGGACCAGAATAGCCGGGCAGCAGGATCGGCAGGCCTTCATCAGCGCGAACTGAGTCAGCGAAATGGTGGGCGGATGCTTCCAGCTTTTGGTGTTTCTGAATCATGCTCTGTACCAATCCGGCGAACATTGAATCAAATCCTTGGTTCGGGTAATTTTATTGGAAGTATATTATACCATCCCCGTAATAGAAGCCAGCAACGCCTCCAGCCACACCGTGCCAAATCAGATCTAAGTGGCACGCGGTGCGAGTAGTTCGTCGTGCAGTAAGAAATTGCAGGGTAATCAGAAGGAGGGGGTATGAGCAGATTCAAGAGCGGGTGCTCATCTATCTGCTCATGGTGATAACTATCATTTACTGGTGGTTTCCTGCAAATAGGTCAGAAAACGCTGCCAGGATAATTTGTCAGCTTGTGGTCGATAACGATCCGAGCCGAACACAGTGAATGCGTGGGGGGCACCACCGTAACTAATCAATTCGTGTGGAACATTATTCTGCTCCAGCTCTGTGCCCAGGGTTGCCAAATCCTGTAAGCTGATCGCGCTGTCCGCACTTCCATGAAACACTAATATTCCGGCTTTGGTATTTTTGTAGTTCTGCCCAACGGGCGTGCTCAGCCCTCCGTGGAATGTGACAAATCCCTTTAAATTGGCACCTGATCTGGCGTATTCCAACACTCCGGCTCCGCCAAAACAGTAACCTGCCATTACAGCATTGTTAACATCTGCGCCCTGGGCTTTAGCCGTAGTAACAGCAGCTTTGATGAGGTTTCGTAATTTTTCCCGGTCCGCATAGAGT
This sequence comes from Ketobacter sp. MCCC 1A13808, assembly GCF_009746715.1. Classification (NCBI taxonomy): domain Bacteria; kingdom Pseudomonadati; phylum Pseudomonadota; class Gammaproteobacteria; order Pseudomonadales; family Ketobacteraceae; genus Ketobacter; species Ketobacter nezhaii. The sequence goes on along the minus strand of NZ_VRKW01000021.1, from coordinate 13,217 downwards.
TCTCCGGTGTGTTGTTTCTTATCCTGATCTTTTATCGGGCGAACACCTTTTCCGAATAGATCTGCCGCAAACACCGCATAACCCTGCTTCATTAGCATATCGGATCGCTGTATTTCGTAGTCCGTTAATCCATCCCAATCGTGTAGCAATATGACCAGGGGTGCATCCTCGCCGGGGGATACGTAATAACCTTCGTATTCTTGTTTATCCACTTTATAGGTAATGGTGCCGGCGAAGGTGATGGAAGAGAACAGGCCCAGGGTGAGGGCCATGGTTTTGATGCTTAACGTCCTTAGTAATTTCATGAGATTCCACCTTAAATGGGTTTATCTTCGTTGGTTGCCGATTTAGACTTTTACGGAGCGCGATCGTCCGTGCAGCCAATGGTATAACACGGGCAGTACAAATAATGTCAGTAACGTGGAAGAGATGATGCCGCCTATTACGACTGTCGCTAGCGGTCGCTGAACTTCTGCGCCGGTGCCCGTATTCAGGGCCATAGGTACAAACCCCAAACTGGCCACCAATGCGGTCATCAGAACAGGGCGTAACCGGATAACAGCGCCCTCTATTATTGCGCCCGCGAGATCTTTCTTTTCGTGCCACAGGTTGCGAATAAACGCTAACATGACCAGTCCGTTAAGAACAGCCACGCCGGACAATGCAATGAAACCGATGCCTGCTGAAATCGACATCGGCATACCTCGGATGGCCAAAGCAAATACGCCGCCTGTGAGAGCTAAAGGCACACCACTGAAAATAATTAACGCGTCTTTTAGTGAGCCGAACGCCATTACCAGTAAGCTTAATATAATGATCAGCGTAACGGGCACCACAATGCTCAGGCGTTTGGTAGCTGATTCCAATTGTTCAAAGGTGCCACCGAAATCGAGCCAGTAGCCTGCCGGTATGTTCACATTAGCCGCAATGTTTCCCTTAACCTCTTCGACAAATCCGCCTAGATCACGTCCTCGAACGTTTGCTGTCACCACGATACGGCGTTTTCCGTTTTCACGACTTATTTGAGCCGGGGCAGGGGATACTTCCAGGTTTGCGATTTCGGATAACGGAACATAGTCGCCATTTTTTAAAAGTACAGGGAGCTCAGACAGTTGATCCGGGTCACTGCGCGTGCTTTCCGGTAGTCGTACCACCAGTTCAAAGCGTCGATCCCCTTCATATAAAATACCTGCACTTTCTCCGCCGATTGCTGAAGCAACCCATTCCTGCAGATCGGTCACGTTTAGCCCGTATCGACCAAGCTCCGTTCTTTTGGGGATAACGGAAAGTGTCGGAAGCCCGGTTACTTGTTCAACACGAACGTCGGAAGCACCCTCCGTTTCTTTCAAAACGCTCATTATTTCGTTCCCTGTTAACACCAGCTGCGTTAGGTCATCGCCAAAAACCTTTATCCCCAAGTCGGCTCGCACTCCCGATATTAGTTCATTGAATCTCATCTGGATTGGCTGAGTAAATTCATAATTATTGCCCGGTACCTGAGTAAGTGATTCTTCCAGCTCATTTATCAGCTGTTGTTTGGTTTTTTCAGGTTCGGGCCATTCGTTGCGAGGCTTCAGGATAACAAAGTTATCCGCAACGTTGGGCGGCATAGGGTCTGTAGCCACTTCCGCTGTCCCTATTCGAGCAAACACTTTGTCAACTTCGGGAAACGATTTAATGCGTTTCTCCAGTAGCTCTTGCATTTCTACCGACTGGCTTAGGCTGGTTCCCGGTATCCGTATAGCGTGCAGGGCGATGTCACCTTCATCCAGTTGCGGTACAAATTCAGAACCCAGAGTTGTCGCTATCCAGGTGGCGCAGATAACGAACCCCCCTGCACAGACCAATACCAACCAGCGAGCCTTCATTGCTAACATCAGCATGGGCTTGTATATCGATTTTGCGACTTGTATGGCGAAGCTTTCCTTTTCTTTAATATTTCCTTTAAGAAATACTGCTACCGCTGCGGGGACTATGGTCAGGGACAGAATCATAGCTGCGATGAGGGCCATGACGACGGTGGCCGCCATCGGGTGAAACATTTTTCCTTCTACCCCGGTCAAAGAAAATATGGGGATATAAACCACGGTAATTATGGCTACGCCAAACAAGCTGGGTCTGATGACTTCAGAAGCCGCTTCGTACACTGTATTCAAACGTTCCCGTAAATCCAGAATTCCTGATCGTTGTGCATAGGCTAAACGTCGTACGGAATTCTCAACGATGATAACGGTACCATCGACTATGAGACCAAAATCCAATGCCCCCAGACTCATCAGATTAGCTGAAACGCCGGTTTTAACCATACCGGTTACGGTCATGAGCATTGTTATCGGAATCACCGCTGCGGTTATAATCGCAGCTCGCAAGTTTCCCAGTAACATAAACAGGATAAGGATCACCAAAAGGGCGCCTTCCAACAGGTTTTTGCTCACCGTTTTCATGGCTTTGTCTACCAGTGAAGTGCGATCGTATACCGGGGTTGCGACGACACCCCGGGGGAGGGATGTCTGAATTTGTTCGAGCTTTAACGCCACATTCTTTGCTACTTCTCTCGAGTTTGCTCCGATCAGCATCATCGTTGTGCCGAGCACCGTCTCTACACCATCCTGGGTTGCAGCTCCAGTGCGAAGCTCTTTTCCAATAGCGACACTGGCTATATCGGATATTTTGACGGGTACAGAATCCTGGCTGGTGACAATGACATTTTCAATTTCAGTTATCGTTGTAAGCTGACCAGGAGAGCGTACCAAAAGTTGCTGACCATTTTTTTCTATGTATCCCGCTCCCTGATTGCGATTGTTGTTTTTCAGCGCTAGAACGATGTCTGCCATGGCAATACGAAAATGCAGCATGCTTTGTATGTCGGGTGTAATATGGTACTGCTTGTTGTAACCGCCAATGCTGTTCACTTCGACTACGCCTTTCACCTGCGCCAGCTGAGGTTTGATAATCCAATCCTGAATCTCACGTAGTGCGGTTGCGTCATAGTGAGTCCCGGTAATTTTCTCCGCGTCGGGTAAAGCCTGCACGGTATACATAAATATTTCACCAAGCCCTGTTGAGATCGGTCCCATCTCCGGTTCTATACCTTCAGGCAGCGCGGATTGGATACCGCTAAGCTTGGTATTGATTAGGTTTCTGGCAAAATAGATGTCTGTTCCTTCCTCGAAAACGACCGTGACCTGAGATAGCCCGTAGCGGGACAGCGAGCGGGTATAAGCCAGCTTAGGTAGCCCTGCGAGGGCTGTTTCAACCGGGTACGTTATGCGTTGTTCCGCTTCCTGGGGGGAATAACCGGGCGCTGCGGTATTTATTTGAACCTGAACATTGGTTATGTCGGGAACGGCATCGATGGGAAGTTGCTGGTAGCTCCATAATCCTGATGCGATTATTAAGACCAATGCACTCAAGAATAGAATCCGCCTTTCTATCGCAAGGCGTAATATTGAATTAATCATGTTACGCCTCCTTAGTGTTCATGTTCGGCTTCTGATTTTTCTATATCGGCCTTGATCAGGTAGCTATTTTCAGTAACGTATTCCACTCCTGCTGCAACACCTGAAATCACCTCAGAAAATTGATTGTCGGATCGGCCAATGGTCACCGGTTTAAATGTATAGGTGTCTTCGGCTTTGGTAAAAATACCGAGTTGCGAATCCATGGTCTGCAGTGCAGTATTTTTCACAGCAAGTGCGGTGGTAAATTCCGCGATGTCAATTTTTGCACCGATCATAAGTCCGGGTAATAGTTTACTATCGTCATTTGGAATCTTAGCTCTTGCAATGGTGTAAGCGGTGTTTTCCGGACCTGGCAAGACGTGCTCGATGATGGATTCCTTCGTGTTTCCTGGAGTTTCGCCATTATTCAGTAGTTTAATGGGTTGACCTGGCTCGATAAGCGCTTGCTGTTGCGGAAAGATTCGCAATTCAGCCCAAAGAGATTGAAAATCAGCGATGGAAAACAGCACCTGGTTTTGTGTCATTTCCCCAGCATTTGCGTGCCTTTGAATAATGGTTCCTGTGATAGGGGCAATCACTTTGTATTGTTTTAGGCTTTCGTTGGATTCGACTATGGCCAGAAGTTCGCCAGTACTAACCTGGTCGCCGATGGTGACACTGACAGATTTTATTATTCCTGCGAAGCGAGCGCGTACATGACTTGTTTTCTCCGGAGCCGTTGTCAGTCTGCCGTAGCTGATGATCGATTTATGTAATTTCTGCGGACCGGTAATCCCGGTATTGATGCCGTTTTTATTTGCTAGATCCTCTGTGATTTTTGTCGTCTCTTCGTGTTCAAGGTGATGTTCAGAGTCACTCGGGTAGGCCGTATTAATCAGTCCCAATGTGAGTATCGTCATTAGCGATAAAACGAATTTATTGTTCATATTTATTCCTGAATTTGTTCCGTTATGAGCGTGAATTATTGAGCAAAGGGTTTCGCGACCAACTGTTCTATAACGGTCTGGTTTAACAATGCTGCAGCTGCGCTTTCGATTAAGCTCTGCTTTGCTTCGATAAGCTCTTTTTGTGCTGCAATCCAATCTTGATAGCTGTAGCGACCAGTTTCGTAAGCGCGCTGAGTGGCTTTCAAAGCAGAAGTGAGTTCAGGAATAACCGTGTTTCGGTAGACTTTCACCTCATTCACTTGCTGAATACGTAATGAGTAAGCATCAAACAAGCGGGTATTTAATTGGTTAAGGGCATCTTTGCGGCGGAGCGCAACCTCATCGCGGTCAGCCAACGCGCTTTTTAGATCACCGTTACTACGTTTTCCGCTAAAGAGTGGGATAGATACTCCCGCAACTAACGCCGATTCTCCTGAATCCTCAAAACGTCGAATTCCCACGCTCCAATCCAGGTCGGGTTTGCCTTGTGTTTGAGCGAGCTGAATTTCGGCTGCTTTCAGCCGGTCTTCACTGGCTAAAACGGCGATGGCGGGTGAGGCCAGTGCGCGTTGGTACAGGTCTGAGTATTCCGACGTTGAGCCGAAGTCATAAAGTTCTCCCTCTACTTCGGTGGCGGGGGGCGTTTCCCCACCCCAAAACGATGCTAACCTAACCAGACTCCGTTCGTGCTGTTGTGTTAGCGCGTCTAATATCAGTTGGGATTTCGCTAATAGCGCGTTGGATCGCTTAATGTCAGAGTCCGGTGCGGCACCTTTTCCGGACCGGCGCTTAACAATCATTAAGGTTTTCTTTGCCAGGTCTCGCGCTTCCCCAGCTAAAGTAATGAGTTGTTGGATTTCTAACGTCTTAATAAAAACCGCGTTCAGTTGCCCTAGAGCGTCCAGTGTGTACGCCCGCTTTTGGTAGTCGACTAGATCCAATTCCGAATCCCGGACAGCTGTGCGTGCGTTTCGTTTATCGCCTAATTCAATAACAGACGATAAAGATAATGTTGTCTCCGCTGATCCCACATCGGAGTAGCGACCGCTACCTCCGATATTTTCAACTTCAAAATCCAGGTTGAGTCCGGGAGACAGACTGCTCATTTTACGTTGACCGAGGATGTGGTTTTTCTTTATCTCAAATTGATGCAATTGAGGGTTGTGTTCCAGAGTGTTAGTGATTGCTTGTGTAAGTGTCATGCTTTGCGCGATAGCAATAGTGGGAGACACAGAGGCAACCACCATAATGACGGTATACAATAGGCGGCAAAATACCTCACGGGCATGAGTCATAGCCATGATTACATTCCTGCTAGCAAAGATTTCAGCCGTTAAGGGACGGCGCTAATGGTAAACGTGTTTTTTTAGCAGGACTAAATGATAGGAGGGCGGTAGTGGTGCGCGGAAATATCGGGAGAGTAAAAATGAGAGTAAGCCGTGACTTCAGAGCCAACTCGATTCGGCCAGGGGGGTTCAGCGTTTGTTGGTAGTGCGAAATGAATAGAACCATGGCAATGGCAACAATGTTGACAGCCGATATCTGTGTTGGATTGCTTTTCGGATAGCTTCAGTTGGTCATTATCCTGAAGTTGCTCGGTGATTATTTGGTGTTGATTATCTGCTTGGTGAAATTGATGCACGTCCGCGAGCGTTGCAAAAGATTGCAATAGCAGGAGAGAAATCATCATGGATCGTAGCAGCAATCTAAACAACTGAATTAACCAAATCAAAAACTGAACGCAATAGTGTAAGCCGTTAAACTAAAAGTTCAAGTGTAATTCGAACATCCGCGTTCATATCGAGTCCTGTAACCGCCTGAATTGCCCTTGAATAACCCGCTATCTCCGGCGGCTGGTGGTCGTGGAGCTAAAGTTTGGCGACTTTAAGGCTGAGAACAAGGGCCAGATGGAGCTTTATTTGCGCTGGCTCGACAAACACGAGCGACAGCCAGGAGAGGAAGCGCCACTCGACATTATTCTGTGTGCTGGGAAGCTATAAAGCATGATCGAACTGCCGTTAACACTCTCAAGCGACGACAGGCTGCTCTAGTGCAATGGTATATTGCCCCAGGTTCTCCTGGTCCCACCAAGGCCCATGGTGACAAAGGTACTCAAAGTGATTAGAGAACTGCACCCACAACGGGAAAAGCAGGCCACGCTGTTGCAGAGCAAGATCGGAAAACCCAGCTCAGCACCGCACCATATAAAGTAACCGAACTGGTATGCAGACCAATAACGCTGTACCTGAGCTAGCAACCATTGGCAGTCAAAGTGTTGTGGAAGAACAGGCGCTTGATTTCACGGTGACGGCCACTGATGCAGATAGTACGGTCCCAACATTGTCGGCGGATGTGAGCGGTTTGCCGGGCAATCCAAGTTTCAGTGATTGGGGTGATGGCAGTGGCCGTCTGAATTGGACGCCACCGCTTAATAGTCCCGGTACTTACACCCTGGTGATTCGTGCCACCGATGCTGTGGACAGCAGTCTGTACTCCGAGCAAACCGTTACCATCACGGTGGAGACAGTACCTGTCACTACGGGTAACTTTGTCTATCAGGAATCAGCAGGCCTGGTGGTCATGGAGGGTGAGCATTACATCAACCAAGAGCAGTCCTTTGAAAACTACAATTGGGAATTGATTACCCCAGCAGAAGCTGTGGGCGAAGGTGCGATAGTCGCGCCTGCAGGGGCCTCGGTTTCACCGCCGAATGGCTTTACGACCGATAATGCCCGAGTTGATTACGCCATCGATTTTACGCAAACGGGTACTTATTACCTATGGATACGCGGGTATGCTCCGAATAGTACCTCCCGCACTTTTTATCCTGGAATGGACGGCATCCCGCACAGTTCGGGCAAATATTTCGTCATTCCCCCGCCCAATGGCTGGTCCTGGTCCAATGTTCGGCAGGGTTCTGCTGGAAACGTATTCACTTTCGAGGTGAGCAGCCCCGGTGTGCATCATTTGAATCTGTGGATGCGCGAATCGGACGTCATCATTGATCGCATTTTGTTGACGACCGATTCGAGCTTTGTACCCAACGGCAATGGACCGGAGGAGAGTCAATATGAATAAGCGGCTCACCTCCTGGCTATCCACCAGCAACTGGCAGAGTTTAGGGCACGTTCGTCATGCGGCCAATAAAGAGATAGGATTTATTAATATCAAAGCAGGCATTTCGACTATGAAGCATTTTGAAATTATCACAAAAAGCGTAAGCCGCGCTTTAATCATATTGTTAATGTTTGGCTTTGCTTTTTGCAGCAACGCGGCCGTAGAAAGCATTACCTACTTTACAACGGATCACCTGGGTTCACCCATCATGGCAACGGACCATTCAGGCGCTGTTAAGTGGCGTGAGGACTATCTGCCCTATGGTTCACAAATAGTAAAAGAAGATACCGATAATAGTGTTGGTTTCACAGGTCATCTGGATGAAAAGACGCTGAATGTAACTTACATGCAAGGCCGATGGTACCACCCCGAAATGGGACGGTTTTTAGCAGTTGATCCGGTTTGGTTTGTGGAAAGCAGCCCAATGAGTTTTAATCGGTATGCATATGTCAATAACAACCCATATAAGTACGTGGATCCTGATGGGCGATACTTAGATTTAGCCGTTGAAGCATTGAGTATCAGCGTTGGAATAGCAAGCTTAGTAGATAATTATAGCCGGGGAGACTATAGCGCAGCGATCGTAGATGCAGGGGGTATACTAGTCGACTCTGTTTTAATGGCAGTACCAATCTTCCCTGGTGCTTCAGGGTTAGGGATTGAAGCAACGAGAGACGGGGCTCAAATTGTTGCAAAGAAGGCAAGAAAAGAACTACCTTCGTTAGATTCAACTGGAAAGGTACATGGTGAATTGCCGCGGCCTAAGGATTTGAAAAATTATTCAAATGAAGAGCTGACTCAGTTGAAGGGTGAATTAGGTGAAAGCGTGCAACAACGAATAAAGATAAATATTGAACTTGGTAGCGACAAAGCTCATGGGCAACGGCAAGCAGCTGAACAGCAATTGATTAAAAGCATTGAGAAGCATTTAGACAATTAACAGGTTGGATATAGTTTATGGATGTAGAATCAGAAATTAGATGCTTTTTGGATCAAATATGTGTGGATTTGGGGTTTTGTTTGCCTCCTAATGATGTTGATTTGTTGGCGTCACGAAATCAATATATTGCTGACGAGTTCGTTAGGGAAATTTTTAAAGTTGAAGGTCTAAATCCTGACTTGGAGTTAAAACTATTTAGGCAAGTTAAAAGACGATTTACCGATAAGTATGGGAATGAATTAAATAATCCTGTGATTTAATGTTACAAAGAGAACAAAGAAAGTTGAACCAATCAAGGATGCTGACGGACCACACACGACATGGAAATCAGATCCCCAAACGGGTGAAATTACTAAACATGAAACTTGGAGTCCTAACCCAAGAAATCCAAATGGATGGGACAAAGTGCAGAGCACGGATTTAAAAGGTGCCCCGCATATCAACAAACAAACAGGTGACGCCGTGCCTACGCCGCACACTCAAGGTAAAGATATTCCAGGAGGGGTGAGACCTGCTGATTCGAGTGAAATACCAAAAGGTAACCACTACAACTACTAAGGTATGGTTATGATGAGTTCAGAATCTGGCCTGTTAGAGCGCCTCCAACAGTGGTATGCATCCATGTGTAACGAAGACTGGGAGCACACCTACGGGGTGTTTATTAGCAATATTGATAATCCAGGTTGGTCATTAAAGGTCGAATTGAAAGATACCTATCTTTATGATGTCGAATTCAAAGACATAAAAGTACAACGTGCTGATGAGAATGACTGGATATTGTGCAAGGTCGAGAAAGGTAATTTCCAAGGGTATGGAGGCCCCTTTAATTTGGGCGAATTGATTGGAGTTTTCCTGAGTTGGGCGGAGGAAAACGCGCCGTAATAATTTACCCTTGTTGCAAAGAAAGTAAGTAGCGGTGCCGAAAACGTAAATGCGCAATCAGCACTTCGCGCGAAACTTTCTGGGTTGGAAAAAGCTCAGCAAAATGCAGCTACGACGCGACAACTACCTGATGGCCGTACGCGTTATTACACCAAGGAAGTCCCTGCAAGGACTGAAGGCCCGACCCGTGGGGCTTCATTTGTCACTGAGCATAACCCTCAAACCGGTAACGTCAGACAGTGGATGGAAAGCTATAACCATTCTGGCCAGGTAAATAGAGTTCATCCGAAATCAATTAACGGTCAGACGGTCAATTCTCAACATTATCCACCAACTGCAAGGGAGCTAGGGTTATGACGCTTACAGCGAAAGAACTAAGTAGTGTATTGCAAGCAGAGCTTGATAAAGGCTACGACGTTGTGAGAATAGCCCGCTCGGCTTTCCAGCTTTATCAAGATCATGGGGTTGAATTGACTCCTGATCTTGATGAGAAACTTCTTCAGTTGATGGCTATGGAGGAAGGGCCTGAGTTTGAGTTCTCGGAACAGGAGCTAAGGGCGCTTGCTGAGGAATTGGCTGGATAGCTTTTTAATGTAGCGATGCAGCAATGTTGCGCAGAAAGTAGATCCAAAATCTTTGATCAGCCGTCAAGGAAGGAATGAGATGTCCTCTAGCCGGGTTAAGAAGCTACGCCGAAACATGCGTGAAAATGGATACGATCAAACCAAACCGGTTGAAGTAGCGGATGTAGATGGGAAGATGATTATTCTCGATGGGCATCATCGGACGCAGGGAGCAATAGGCGCTGGGATTAAGGAAATACCGGAAAATATTACAAAAGCAACTAGAGAGCAAGGCGATCAATTATTGAAAGAAGCTGCTGAAGCGAGATTATATTAGTATGGGTACGATTCCAAATCTTAACAAACTAATACACCAACTAATCTGCTATCAAGTCGCTTTGATTTCCGCGTTTGCTGCTCTTCATCCTGGCTTAAAAGACTGGCAGTTTTTGCTCGATTTTCCCAAAACTGGAGAAATTGAAATTGGTGGTCAGATATGGATGTTTAATAAGCATGGAGTAGGCCTGCTATTTCGGAACGTTTCTACTGGCGAAATTATTGATGTTCATAAGTATGTAGACAACACAGAAATATTTGATTCTTGGAGGTTAGAGCAGTTTCTCGACTCAATTGGAGTCGATTATAGTGAATATGACTTAGCAGATTGCTTGGCAAAGCTTAAGGATCAAGGGGTGATTAAGTCATCAGTTATCAGTGATGGATATTTTGAACTCTCAGGTTGATGGTTTGATGTTGCAAAGAAGGCAGATGACTATGTAGACCTTGCTTCTTCTAAGCGTCGTAGACACATCCTTGACGGTGATGCCACAGGTGGTGGGCATAGACCTGGTACTGGCAAGCCAGGAAAGAGTGAGTTTCCTCAAGGCTGGTCAGATGACAAAATCATGCATGAAATATCTGACATTGCGACTGATCCAAATGCCGTAACTCGTACTGGGCGTGGCGGGCGGACCATTACCGAAGGAACGCGCGATGGGATTGATATCAGAGTAATTCAGGAACGCAATGGAGATATTGTCTCAGGGTTCCCAACTAACGTGCCGAGAAACCCATGATGACTACCTACGATTATCAGTCTATCGAAAATCTGTTGTTACGATTGCTTGGTCTGTTGTTAGAAATATTTACCAATTCTGAAAGAAATGAAGTACAGGATTTCATTGATGCTGGTGAATATGAACTGGCTTTGGATACCTTGGTTGATATCGTAATTGAGGAGAACAAGCAGATTCCTGGTGAGTATTTGGCTCTCGTCTGTGAGTTGGCAGAGCTAATGCAATTGGACAAAAAAGTGTTTGAAGAGAAACTGCGCGGCCATGTAACTGATAGCTAAGTTTTAATGTTGCAAAGGGAGGGATGCTGGGTGCAAATGGAACGAAAACCGCAAGCAAGACTTTATGGAAGGGTAAGGGTAAAGAGAGAATAGATGTTGAAAATCCAAATCCCGGGCAGAGGCCAGGTCAAGTACATTATCAAGACAATAAAAACAATAAGTATTTGTATGACCCGGAAACAAAATCTTTTCCTAATGCACCAAAGTCTGTAAATAAAATGCTTAGTGATAAAAAGTTTAGAGCTGCAATAGATAAAGCCATGACCAAATATCTTGGAGAATAAAATATGTTTACGATGAACAAAGATATGGCTACGGCGTACTCTCATTTAGAATTGAACGGTAGAGTGCTAGATCGTGAATTACTTAAGATTGGAGAGTCTGGTTTCAGTGAAAAGTACGGTTGTGTTTTTATTAAAGCGTGCATAAATATTGAAACTAACGCCTCGGTAGATGACTTTCCTGATAAAACTGGATTTGAATGCTTTATAAACTCGATCAATATCGATGACTATGTTGAAGCAGATTACCTGATTCAAGGCGTTTTGCTTACTCGAAAAATTTTCTCTCATTGGAATAAGGAGAAAAGGGATCAGAATTTATTAGCTGTATTGTCCCTAGATGAGCTCGGCTTGAAGCTGAAGTTCCATTTACAGCGTACTGGAGAGCAACTATTGTCTGATGAGTTAAATGATTACGAGGAATCTATAATGGTTGTAGATTCCTCGGACTCTGAATTTAACGAGGGTGTTCAAAATTCTGTGTCAGCCTAGTGGCATCATAAGCTGATGAATTTCTCCAATCGATCAGGGAAGTGGATCGTGAGCTGTGACAGCGTCTAGGCGACCCCGTCAGGTTCCAGTTTTGAATCGGATGAGTCCATCGCTCAGTGGCTTTGAGTATACCGGCATAGAACAGCTTCAGTAAGCTGTTTTCATTGGCGAAGCCACCTTTGGTTTTGGTGAGCTTGCGGAACTGGCGGTGAACAGCTTTAACGGCATTGGTGGTGTAGATTGCCTTCTGGACATAATCCGGGTATTTGAAATAAGTCGACAAGGTGAACCATTTACTACGCCAGGAATTGATCACCATCGGGTATTTGTCACCCCATTTGGCTTCCAGTTCATCCAGAGCGGTTTCGGCAGCGTTCAGCGTAGCAGCCTTGTAAGCGCATTTTAGATCGGTCATAAACGCCTTCTGGTTCTTTGAGGCGACGTACTTCATAGAGTTGCGAATCTGGTGAGTGATGCAGTGCTGGATCTCGGTATTGGGGTAGATGCTTTCGATGGCTTCAGGAAAGCCCTTCAATCCATCAACACAGGCGATCAGGATGTCTTTTACGCCTCGGTTGTACAGATCTGTCAGCACTGAAAGCCAGTGATGAGCGCCTTCCTGATCCGATAAATACAGGCCCAACAGCTCCTTCTTGCCTTCGATGTTGAGGCCCAGGATGGTGTAAATGGCTTTGCTGACATAGCGGCCGTTTTCTTTTATTTTGTAGTGTATAGCGTCCAGCCAGACGATAGGATAGATGGCTTCCAGGTCTCGCTCACGCCACGCCTACAACTCAGGAAGCAGCTTGTCGGTGACAGCATTGGTGGTACCATTGGAAAGCTCGACACCGTAAAGATCGGCAATATGGCCGCGGATGTCCTGGTAACTGTTACCCAGGGCAAACAGAGCCAGGATCTTGCGTTCCAATTCATCGGTGAGGTGAGTCTGGTTCTTCTTGATCAGCTGGGGTTCGAAGGTGCCAGACCGGTCGCTGGGGGGGATCCAACTCAACGCTGCCAGTGGGGTCTTTTAAGGTCTTGGAAGACTTTCCGTTCTTACGGTTAGGCGCTTCCTCGTTGGACCCTGTAAATAATTCTGTGTAACTGCAGGGTTAAATATAATCCTTCAAACGGTCTTCGAACAGAATCATAAATCGGTTTAAGGCCGTTTTCCAATTTCTTATGGGCATCGTCCATTTTT
>NZ_VRKW01000020.1 GCF_009746715.1 Ketobacter sp. MCCC 1A13808 | reverse complement strand
TCCAGCCCCGGAGGGCGAAGGTACACCAGAACGCGAATTCGGAGTAAATTTCCCTACGCTAAAGAGGGCAAATGCAATTTAATTTTTAAAGAGCTGGTGCAAATCAGGTTGACACGTTCCGAGGTTGCGTATAGCCTACATTGAAAATTTCCAAGGTTACTATGCAGCAAATCAGACTATTGAACCAACGACTTTGATGGGGTTCTCGCAGTTTTATTCAGACCCTGCTGGAACCCGGAGTAAGAACTACTCGATCGCAATTGATAAGGCGTTGTCACGCTTTTTCGCATATGGGATTTCTTATGTAGATCGAAATCTGGAGCTCGAGGCCGTTCGCAATGGTACTGAAATTGTCGATACCTTGTCGACTAAGGAACGGATAGCCGACGCCTACTTTCAATATATACCAAATGTTCAAGTTTCTATGTCTATGGGACTGGGGTGGGATCGTCGGTCGACGGCTGAGATTGTTTCAGAATCTGATTCACTCTATGTTGATCTTTATTCTGTCCCTTTTGTCGTATCATTGTTCGCTGATAATGGCGCTTCATTTACAGTAAAGCAGACCTACTTCAAGCAAAGGTTTAGTTCATTACAATCTCCCGATCGACAAAAACAGAATACATGGATTACTAGCGTAATCGCAGGTTATCGCTTTCCAGGCCACTTTGGCTCGCTTGAATTCGGATTGGATAATCTATTTGATGAGTCTGATGAGTTTGTAAATTACGACGCTACGACATTAGCATTTTATCCCGGGCGCCTGTGGTTTGCGGCAATCAATATTAATATATAGGAGCAAGATATGAATAAAGCTATGTTGAAAAAGTATTTGTTGGGGGGCGTTGCAGGTGTGGCTGTTTCGTTGAGTGTAACCGGTTGTGCAATCGCAGGTGATGCGAAAAATAATGTGCCCGGTAAGGGCGCTGATCATTACGACACTGCGAATTATCTGCCTTTTCGCAATGCGTTTAGTCGTGAGGGTAAGCCCGTGTTCTTGGATGAGAACGGGAAGGAGCTGCAAGGTCGTGATGTAAAACTTCCTTTGGAAGCAAAAAAGATTTACAGCCTGGAATCCTTTACTGTGGGCATATTTACAGGTTCCTGTTTCATGTTTGCTTCTATGGGTGGAGGGGTATTCAAATCCTACCCCTTACCAAGTAGCTTCTGTGCATAAAAACGCCCATACCCCTCTATTTCGAAAGAGATAGGTCCCCTAGACTGAAACCCAGTCCGAACGCTGTCTGGCTTCCTGAAAACCAGTTAGCGTTCGGTGCTATAAAAATTTTTCTGTCCACCAAATTGCCTTCGCTTCCTATATGCCCCCTGACTCAATCTGTTATTTCGTTTAATTATTTAGACAGCGCTAGGAATCACTTCTAACCTTAAGGTGAAATTAAGGTTCGTGATGTAGATCACAAAAGGAGGTGCGTCATGCCAGTACGCGCGTTATCAGAATATCTGGATAAGAACGATGTTAACTATCACACTTATAACCATACCCCGGCTGTGACGGCGTCCGAAGTGGCTCAGTCTGCCCATATTCCCGGAGCACAACTTGCTAAAACCGTTATCGTGAGCGGAGACGGAGAGCTGGCTATGGCGGTGTTGCCTGCTCACCAAATGATCGATTACGACCGGTTAAAGCGGTTGATGAAAGTGAGCAGTCTGGTGTTGGCTCGCGAAGACGAATTTACCAAACGCTTTCCCGATTGCGAAGTTGGCGGTATGCCTCCTTTGGGTGGGATGTATGAAATGAGCGTGTATATGGAAAAAAGTTTGCTGAAACACGATTGGCTCGCTTTCAATGCCGGGAACCACACCGAGGTGATTAAAATGGATACGGGCGTTTTGAAACGCTTGATCCGTCCAGTATTGGGTGGCTTTGTACAGCTGGAGGAGTAATGATGTCCGGATTGTGGGTGCATCCGGTAGCGCAATTCGTTGGTGTATAATGCGGCTCTATTTTTATCATATTGAGAGAAGAGAGAGCCGTTATGTTGTGGACAGTCTATTTATCCGGAGAAATACATACTGATTGGCGCGAGCAGATTATCGCTGGCGCAAAAAAGCTGGAACTGCCTATTCAGTTTAGTTCTGCCGTGACCGACCATGATGCCAGTGATGCCGCCGGGGACGTACTGGGTGCAGAGGAAAACGCTTTCTGGCGCGACCACAAGTCTTCGAAAGTGAATGCCATCCGCACTCAGTCCTTGATAGAGAAGGCCGATATTGTCGTCGTGCGATTCGGTGACAAGTACAAGCAGTGGAACGCGGCTTTTGATGCTGGTTATTGTTCGGCAATGGGCAAACCCTATATCACCTTGCATGATGAGTCGATTATTCATCCCCTTAAAGAAGTAGACGCCGCCGCTTTGGCTTGGGCTCAAACGCCTGCCCAGGTCGTGGATGTACTTCGCTATGTGGTCAAATAGAGAGCAGAACTCATGAGTTCTTGCCCGGCTGCGCACCATCTGATACTGTTCTGGAACCAATCAGTCATCACTCATTCGGTGCGCACTCATGCCTACAACAGAAGAACTAATAAAAATAGAGAAAGGCCCGCAAACCCCGCAACAACGAATTTGGTGGGATCGTTATTCTCATGCCAAGTTGGAACAATGGCGGCAGGTGTGTGACGATTCCGCAGACGCCTGCACTGCGCTGATTAAGCGTGGCAGACCCTCAGATATGCTCGATGAGGTTGAACTAAGAGCAAAGCAAGAAGGCGGCGTTTTTGAGGATTTCATGCGTCAATGCCATGAAGTTCCGGGCTGGGTGGATTTTGATGCGTTGGAAGAGGGCAGCCGTGTATTTCGCCGCTATGCGCCTTTGCAGGGCTTGGTCTTACTGTGCAGTAGCCTGGTTGAAGGCTATGCCTATAACAAGCCATCCCAGGTGCTGGTGGCGACCGGCCGCCTGCAAAAAGACGTTACCCGCCGTATCTATGAAACCGGACAATTGCTCCACAATATGGTTGGTGAGGGCAATATCCGTCCTGGCAGCATCGGCCATCGCACCCTGGTTGAGGTGCGACTTATTCATTCTGCCGTTCGCCAATTTTTGTGGAACTCCGGAAAATGGAATGTGCAGAAATACGACCAGCCTATTAATCAGGAAGACATGGCTGGCACGGTGATGGAGTTTGATTTCATGGTTGCGCGGGGCATCGGTAACCTGGGGGTCAACCTCAGTTACGAGGAAAAGAGTCTGATGCAATATTTCTGGCGCTACGCCGGGCACGTGTTAGGCGTGCACAATGATTTATTGCCGGCCACCCTGGAGGAGCAGGAAATGCTGGCGCTGCAATTGTCTTCCCACTTATATAGCCCGAGCCCGGATAGTGAAAAACTGGCAAAAGCCCTGTTGAGGAACATGGCAGGCCAAGCGCCGTTTTACCTTTCAGAGGGTATGCTGACCGCGTTTAGTGAGTTGTTAATCGGGCCTTTGGTGGCACATGACATTAATTTGAAACCAGAATTAGCGGATCGTATTCGGGTGCGCCTGTTGCGTGAAGTCATTCGGGTTACAGCGAAAGGCCGTTATTTTGCTCCTGAAATGCTGCAAAAGTTGGTTGAACAGAGTAATCACAAACTGCGCCGGAAAAACATATTTGATGGCTTGGGGGGCAACCCCGAACGCTTTGCTTTTCGGAGCCTGGCCTGACCCATTTGGTCACATTGTGACCTGGTCGGGAAATAGCCTGCCCTGATTTCGTTGTGTAAAAAGTAGAAAACCTAACCAATATCAATTGGATAGCGCGAATAGAAAAGTTGGCAAGGCGATTGCAAAACAACCAATAGCAGCGACATAATTAGAACAAGCTGTTCTGTTTCTTGCTGGGAGCCCCACTCTACATTCCCCCGTAGATGGGGCCTTTTTTTGCTTAATTGTTTGTTGATTGCTCTCTAAATTGGTTGTTATTGTTCCTTATCGCTATGAAATGATTAGCATTTTCACGTATCATCTGATTTTGTATGACTGATGGGTGCCCAACAAAATGTCAGAAGATACCACCTTAAATTATCGTGGACGTAAAGCCTCCCGTGCCCGTAGTGAACAACGTCGACGCGCTATCCTTGAAGCCTCTCTACGAATTGTCGTTGCCGATGGTGTGAGAGGGATTCGGCACAGAGCCGTTGCCAAGGAAGCCAATGTTCCTCTTTCTGCAACCACATATTACTTTAAAGACATATCCGATCTGATTGCTGATACGTTTATTTTATTCGCTGAAAACGCAATGAACGACGTACTGGACCCGATTTACAAGAATGTGGGTGAATTTATCGGCGAGCATAAGGCCTACGTCGGTAGTAGCACCGAAACAAACAATCGAGTGGTCGAGGCGTTGGCCATGATGATTGTAGCCTTCCTCAAGCACGAGCTAACAGAAAAACGCGATCATATGATTGCAGAGCAAGCATTCAAGCATGAGTGCCTGCGTGATAGTCGGTTGCGTGAAGTGGCAAAAGCGTATTTTGAATATCTGATGAGCGAAATGACGGAGCTGTGCCGAGTCATCGGCGTCGCGGATCCCGACATTGCCGGAGAGTTATTAATAGGTACTTTAGACCGGCTCGAACATGAAGCACTGATGGTTCCGGTGGAGGAATTTGATGAACAACGCGCCAATAAAATAATGCAGCGTCAACTACGTGCCTTTTTATAGGCGTAATTTTCAATAATTCTTAGTGAACGCAAAAATGTCCAAGTCTTCAGATACGATAAAACTTGAGCCGAGCTGGAGAGCCCATCTTCTGCCGGAATTTGAGCAGCCTTATATGAAGGCGTTGAAAGTTTTTTTGCAGCAACAAAAGCAAGCCGGAAAAATCATATACCCGCCGGGAAGCGAGTATTTTAATGCGTTTAACCTGACTCCGTTCGAGCAGGTCAAAGTGGTTATTCTGGGGCAGGATCCCTATCACGGGCCGAATCAGGCGCACGGGTTGTGCTTTTCTGTTCGCAAAGGGGTGCCGTTTCCTCCCTCTCTACGCAATATATTCAAAGAAATACAGGACGATTTGGGCTTGCCTATTCCGTCCCATGGCTGTTTAAACCATTGGGCGGAGCAGGGGGTGCTACTTTTGAACAGCGTGCTGACAGTTGAACAGTCCAAAGCGGCAGCTCATCAGGGGCAAGGCTGGGAGCAATTTACGGATGCGGTGATCCGTGAGTTGAATGAAAAGCGTGAGGGTATTGTGTTTATGCTCTGGGGTAGCTATGCCCAAAAAAAAGGTCAGTTCATTAATGTAAAAAAACATTGTGTTCTTAAATCCCCGCACCCCTCACCACTGTCATCGCACCGGGGCTTTTTTGGTTGCAAACACTTTTCGCAGGCCAACGCCTATCTGAAATCGAGAAAGCTGGCGCCGGTGGACTGGTCCGTCCCCGATTGAGTCGCTACACATTTTCCAGTTTGCGGTATTCCCTTGGGGATAAGCCGGTCACCTTTTTAAATAACCTGGAAAAATAGTGGGCGTCATCGTATCCGAGGGTTTCCGCAACTTCTGCAACAGAGCGCGATGACACATCCAGCAGATAACAGGCCCGCTCCATTTTCAGGTGAATAAAATGCTGAATGGGGGCATACCCGGTAATTTCTTTATATCGCTTGCTGAAGTGGTATTTGGAGAGGTGCGCCAACTCGGCCAGCGTTTCCAGCTCAAGATCCCCATGCAGATTGGACTTCATCAGTGTTTGAATTGCCGCCAGATCAATCTGGCTACGTGAAGGTTGCAGTTGTCGGCTGGTGAGCATGGCCAGGTAACTTATAAATTGCTTTAAGCACTGGGATGCATGAATCAGTGCCTTCATGTTGTATCCGGTTTCCCTCGCATCGAAGATGGACTCAAAATCCGCCACTATTTTCGGGTGCAAGCCGATGGTCGCTACACAATTCCCTTCGGACAGCCCGATGTGTTCGATATAGTGACTTGCGCGGGTGCCCGAAAAGTGAACCCAATAGAGTGTCCATGGGGTGTGGGAATCGGCGCCGTATTCATGGGCTGTTCCTTTGGGAATCAAGATGAGTTGACCCGCGGAGACCGGCGTGCGTTTGCCTCCGGCCGAGACATATCCTTTTCCCGCTGAGCAATACATTAATAAATGGTCTTCATGGTCAGAGCGCTCCATCAGATGCCCCTCGGCACAGGGATACAACCCCATGCCGTTGATATATAACGATTCAGTCAACGGGTGTTGCCGCAGTTGCCGGCTTGCAAACAGAGGAACAAAAAATCGGATAGCACCGGGTTTAAGCGGCCAGCCGGAAGAAACGGGCATAAGGGCTCCTGCCAATTACCATAATCACAATATAGTCCACTTTATCCGCAATATCGTCAATGTCACTTCGCTGTCGGTTATGCTACAAAGATAGGCAGGACACAAGTATCCCCGTGCAACCCAGGAATCGATCATGACACAGAGCAACCAAGACAACAGCATAACGAAAGTAAAGCAGCTTATCGGTGGTGAATTTCAATACAGTTCCAGCGATGAATGGATTGAAGTAAACGATCCTGCGACGCAAAAAGTGATCGCGAAGGTGCCCTGTACCACCGCAGAGGAAATGCGCCAGGCCATCGACAGCGCTAAAAACGCATTCAAAACCTGGCGCAATATTCCGGTGCCTGCCCGTGCCCGGATTATGCTGGCGTATCAGGGGTTGTTGAAAAAGCACCATGACGAACTGGCAGAGATTCTGGCCAAAGAAACCGGCAAGACCTTTGAAGACGCAAAAGGCGATGTGTGGCGTGGCATTGAAGTAGTTGAGCACGCTGCGAATGTGCCCAGCCTGATGATGGGCGAAACCGTTGAGAATGTTGCCACCTCGATCGACACTTATTCCTACATGCAGCCTCTTGGTGTGTGTGTCGGTATTACCCCTTTTAACTTTCCGGCCATGATTCCCTTGTGGATGTTCCCTCTCGCTATTGCCTGCGGTAATACCTTTATTCTGAAACCTTCAGAGCAAGATCCGATGACGCCAATGCGGCTTGCGGAATTGTTTCTTGAAGCAGGAGCGCCGCCCGATGTGCTTCAGGTTGTGCATGGCCGCAAAGAACAAGTGGACACGTTATTGACCGAGCCTGATGTGAAAGCCATTTCGTTCGTTGGTTCTGTGCCGGTCGGACAATATATCTATAGCACCGGTACCGCCAATATGAAACGCGTGCAGGCGTTTGCTGGTGCCAAAAACCATATGGTGGTTATGCCCGATGCCAATCGCCAGCAAGTGATTAACAACATTGTGGGCGCGTCTGTGGGTGCAGCAGGGCAACGCTGCATGGCGATCAGTGTGTTGGTTTTGGTCGGGCAGTCCAGCGAATGGATTGATGATATAACCGAAGCGTTGGGTCAGGTACATCCCGGCGCCTGGAATGATCCGGAAGCGGCCTACGGACCACTCATAAGCCCCCAGGCAAAGCAGCGTGTGGTGAAGCTGATCGCGCAGGGCAAAGAAGAAGGTGCGACCTGTTTGCTTGACGGTAGCCAATGCGAAGTGGATGGCTTCCCGGACGGAAACTGGGTGGGCCCGACCTTGTTCACCAATGTCACCCCTGAAATGAGCATTTATAACGAAGAAGTATTCGGTCCTGTGTTGAGCGTCATCAACGTGGACACCCTGGAAGATGCGATCGAACTCATAAACAATCATCCTTGCGGTAACGGTACATCATTATTCACAGCGAGCGGAGCCGCTGCGCGCAAGTATCAACATGAAATAGAAGTAGGTCAGGTGGGTATTAATATTCCGATTCCAGTGCCCCTACCGTTCTTTTCCTTCACCGGTTGGAAAGCCTCGTTCTATGGTGATCAACACGCTTACGGTAAGCAAGCCGTGCGCTTCTATACAGAAACCAAAACCATTACAGCCCGTTGGTTTGAAAGTGATATTGCCGATACCGGTATTAACATGACGATTAATTTGAAATAAAAATCGAAAATCAGCCATTGTTATGCAGTCGGAAGGTGAGGCAGGTAAAGTGGATTTTAATCTAAATGACGATCAGCGGGCTTTTCAGGAAGCCGCCCGCAGTTTTGCCACCAGCGAGCTTGCGCCTCACGCAGCTCGCTGGGACGCAGAGGCATTATTTCCGGTGGATGTGATACGCAAAGCAGGGGAGTTGGGTTTTTGCGGGCTGTATTGTGACGAGAACGCCGGTGGCATGGGCTTTTCCCGGCTGGACTCTCACCTGGTGTTTGAACAATTGGCTTATGGCTGCACCGCCACGGCAGCCTATATCACCATCCATAATATGTGCACCTGGATGCTCACCGGATTTGCAGGTGAGACCCTGGTGCAAAAGTGGGGGCCAGGGCTTACCAGCGGGGAACTGTTGGCATCTTACTGTTTAACCGAACCCAACGCCGGCTCGGATGCGGCCGCACTCAAGACCAGTGCCAAGCGTCAGGGTGATTATTATGTGGTGAATGGCAGTAAGTGTTTTATTTCCGGGGCCGGTTCTACCGACGTGCTGATACTGATGGCGAGAACCGGAGATGCCGGCTCGGGTGCTCGCGGTATATCCTGCTTCGTGGTTCCGGCTAACAGTGAAGGCATCAGCTACGGACGCAAAGAAGACAAGATGGGCTGGAACTGCCAACCCACCCGCACCATTACGTTTGAAAACGTAAAAGTCGATGCAGGCAATCTGATCGGCAATGAAGGTGACGGGTTTAAGTTGGCGATGAAGGGCCTGGATGGCGGGCGAATTAATATCGCCACCTGTTCACTCGGAGCTGCTCAGGCGGCACTGGATACCGCACAGCGATACATGTTGGAGCGTAAGCAGTTTGGCAAGGCGATCGGAGATTTTCAGGGCTTGCAATTCAAATTGGCTGACATGCTGACGAATTTGGTTGCCGCTCGGCAAATGGTGCGGATGGCTGCTGTTAAACTGGATCAGAAAGATCCGGAAGCGTCCGTTTACTCGGCCATGGCGAAACGCTTTGCGACCGACGTCGGCTTTAATGTGTGCAACGATGCGTTACAGATTCATGGTGGATACGGCTATATTCGTGAATATCCTCTGGAGCGCTATGTGCGGGATTCACGGGTTCATCAAATTTTAGAAGGTACCAATGAAATTATGCGCCTCATTATCGCCCGGCGCGCATTGCTGGAAGGTGCTACGGAGATTATTCAATGACAGAGTCGGTTTTATTCAGCGAACTGAGCGCGACCAATGGCAAAAAGGTGGGTGTTGCCACGCTCAATATGGAACGCAAGCTGAATTCGCTCAACAGCGAGATGGTGTCAGCGCTCACTGACCAGCTTAAATTATGGGAAAAAGACAACAACGTTGCTGCAGTCTGGTTGCAGGGCGCAGGTGAAAAAGCGTTTTGTGCCGGTGGCGATGTGCGCACCTTGTGCGAAACGATTACTGACGTCGGTGCAAAAAAGGCGTTGCCCGACGTTCAGGCATTTTTTGAGAATGAATATCGGCTGGATTACTTGATCCATGTTTACGCCAAACCCATTATCGTGTGGGGCCACGGCATAATTATGGGTGGTGGTATTGGTTTGATGTCGGGGGCGTCACACCGGGTGGTGACGGAAGCGTCTCGTATGGCGATGCCGGAAATTTCCATTGGTTTATATCCTGATGTGGGTGGCACCTGGTTTCTGAATCACGCCCCGGGTCGAACCGGTCTTTTTTTGGGGCTGACCGGCGCCAATATAAATGCCGCGGACGCGCTCTTTGTTGGTATGGCGGATCGCTATATCGCAAGCGATTCGAAAGAAGCGTTGATGCAATCATTGCAGGAGCAGAGCTGGAGCGAATCCGAGGCAGACAACCAGGTGCTGGTTAGCCGGGTGCTAAAATCCTATGAAAACCTGGAGACACTGCCTGTATCGAATGTACGCGAACACTACGATCTGATTCAAGCGGTGACCGACGGAGCCGACCTGGTTGAAATAGCCGATCAATTCAATGCGCTGGATACTGAAAACAAGTGGCTTAACAAGGCCGCCGCGACGTTCAGATCAGGTAGTCCGACCACCGCTCATCTGGTTTATCAGCAATTGCTACGCGGTAAGAAGCTATCGCTGCCGCAAGTGTTCCAGATGGAGTTAGTGATGTCATTGCAGTGCGCATTGCATGCGGACTTTGTTGAGGGTGTGCGCGCTTTGCTGGTGGATAAAGATGGCAACCCAAAGTGGCAGTTTGATGCCATCGCCGATGTGCCGGCAAAGTGGGTGGAGCAGCATTTTCAACCACCATGGGACGCACCTAATCCGCTGTTAAATCTGGGCTCATAACGCAAATTCAGGAGTTACAACATGGCAAAGATTGGTTTTATCGGGGTCGGTAATATGGGTGGGCCGATGGCCGTAAACCTGATTAAGGCCGGGCACCAGGTAAAGGTTTATGACCTGTCCGTTCAGTTCGCAGAAAACGTAGTTGCCCAGAGTCAGGCCGGCACCGGTAGTGCCCACATTGTGGCGTCGCCTCAGGAAGCGGTGCAGGATGTGGAGTTTGTGATTTCGATGTTGCCATCCGGCAAGATCGTAGAAGATCTTTATATCCACCAGCAGGCAATCCTCAAATCCATGTCTGCTCAGACCCTGGTAATTGATTGTTCCACTATCGCAGCAGAAAATGCCATTAATGTATCCAATGCCGCTCAGGCGTTGGGGATTCATATGCTGGACGCGCCGGTATCCGGTGGTGTGGGAGGCGCAGTAGCTGGTACGCTCACCTTCATTGTGGGTGGTGACCAGGCCGCATTCGAAAAAGCCAATCCGATTCTGCAAAACATGGGTAAAAATGTCTTTCACGCCGGTGCCAGCGGTGCCGGCCAAACGGCCAAAATATGCAATAATATGCTTTTGGCTGTGCACATGATAGGAACCGCTGAAGCATTGCAGTTGGGTGTGGATAACGGCTTGGATGCTAAAGTCTTGTCCGATATTATGTTGCAAAGTTCAGGCAGGAATTGGTCGCTGGAATTATATAATCCGTTTCCCGGAACGATGGAAAATGTGCCATCCGCAAACGATTACAAAGGTGGCTTTCAAACGGATTTAATGAACAAGGATCTGGGCTTGGCGTTGGAGGCGGGGTTGCAAAGCCGTTCGACATTACCCATGGGCCAGTTAGCCAAAAGCTTATACGCATTACACGGCCGAAAAGGGTGGGGGAAAAAAGATTTTTCCAGCATTCAGGAAATGTTTGCCCGGGATGAAGATTCATGACCCGGGCAGCGCGCTGGTTAATTGGTTGACCTTTTTAGCTGTTCTGAAGCATTGCCATCGCGGCATCCATTTCTGCAGACAAGTCTTCGTCTACGGAGTCCGACATGTTGGGGGTTAACCCCATTCGGGTGAAGGCAGAAATGGTTGCCCAATCCTTCTGCATATAGGGATGCTCTGGTTTGTTCAGATAGGTTTGTAGATTGGCCACCATGACGATATCCACATAATCTGCTTTCTCACTACCGGTGTCTCTATCGAACTGGGCGTAATTCTGAGGCACTTCCACCAATTCTTTCGGAAAATCCCAGGATTTAAGGATTTTTACCCCGACTTGGGGGTGAATGGCCGAGATGACTTTTTGCAGCGTCATCGGATCGGTTAATTTGTTGGACTCTTCTGCGTAGGTCAGTATCGGTAGAATACCGATTTCGTGGATGAGTCCTGCCAGGGTGGCCTGGTCGGGTTTGAGTTTTGTGTAATGTTTGCAGAGTACATTGGCAATACCTGCCACCTCGGTGCTGTGATGCCAGGACTTGCGCATGGTTTTATCGATAAACTCCGAAGTCGCCTGAAACATTTGCTCCATGGCCAACCCGGTAACCAGGTTTGAAATACAGGTGATTCCCAGTCGGGCAATTGCCATCTGTACATCTTCAATTTCGCGAGCGCCTCGCATGATGGGGCTATTGGCAACCTTGATAATTCGGGCCGTCATAGCCGCGTCATTATTTATAACCTTCGCCAAATCACTGGCCGATGCGTTGGGATCTTCGGCGGTTTCCCTGGCTCGCAATGCCACTTCAGGCAGCGTCGGCAACACCAGTCGGTCGTTGTCAATTAATTCATTTATTTCGTGTAAGGTGACATCTGCGACATTCGTCATCAGTGATTCGCTTCCTATGCAGGTCTACTTAATTAAGTTATAGCATAGGGAAGCGGAAGTGGCCGGATTTGACAGTCGGGATTGCGCTCCAACTTGAGATTTTGTGATTCAGATTGCTCCGTTTTCAGGGTGCACAGCACCCTTGCCGTGTGGCTGTTCACCTGAGCAGTCGCTAACACGGTACCTGCACCGGCGGCGGAAAGAATTTTGTCTCCCACATTGATGGCGATACAGTCGGAGATCTCCAATGCGGCTGTGCGGACTTTGGTCTGGCCTCGGTAATGTATGCGGGCAATGATCTCCTGGCCTTTATAGCACCCCTTTTTAAAACTGACCCCATTTATTAGGTCGTAGTTGATTTCCTGCGGAATCCACTGTTCTGATTGTGCATTAACGATCTGCACTACGCCTGAGTTAATGCTATAGAGCTGCCAGGCATTGTCCCCACAGAGCTGAATGTTGGCATGCACGCAGGAAGCCGCAAACTGTTGCGCCTTGTCTGGTGAAATTAACCCGATTAGGTGCCCGCAGGACAGATGCAGCAATGCGCCGGTATCGTTAAGCGTGGCATGATCGGGTGGCGGCATTGGCCCCCACACAGGGTCGATTGCGCCTTCCGGATTGTTTCCACCGAGCCCCACGAGCAGGTAGTCGTCCGACGCTGAGAGGCTCGCTTTAGAAAACATGGCAAATTTGCGCAGCGCGTTCAAAGTGGGCTCCACCTGATCTGCGGGCAGAATCAGGTAGTAATTATTGTTCAGGAATGCAGCGATAAAGGTGGTCTGGGTGCGGCCTTTGATATTGCAATGAGCGCCTGCTTTGGGGTGGCTTTCGGTTACTTGCGCCATATCACAAGTGACCTGACCTTGTAGAAAGGCTTCAGCGTCCTCTCCCTCAACCTTGATCAATCCGAAGCGGGTTAGCGCTGCGGCAAACGGCTGGCCGGAAAGTACCGCAGAAGCTTCCTCTTCCATTGATTGAAAGAGAAGGCCCGAAGCGGAGATTTGAGCATTAGTAAGACGGTCGGACCACATATAACCTCCTGCTGTGGTTTGGGGGCTGTTGTCGTGTGTTGAAGGGCGATCCATCATACGGCTTGACAGGCAAAATGTCAGTGCCTGTCTTTTTACAGGGCAGGGTGACGCAGTTTTTTATATAATGCGCGGACTTTAATGGAGCAGCAATGGATGACCGAGACTAATCATAACCAACCTGAAAGCAGACGCCGTTTGCAATGGCAATGCCGCCGGGGCATAAAAGAGGTGGAGGTGTTGTTGATTCCCTTCTTTGAGCAGCGATTCGATGGCCTGGAGGCGTTAGATCAGGCGCTATTTGAACGTTTGCTGGAACAGCATGATGTGGATTTGTTTGAATGGTTTACCTACCGCTCAAAACCCCAGGATGCGGAGCTGAATCGAATGGTGACGATGGTGCTGAAGCGTGTGGATGCCGGAACTTGAACTCCGAGGTTCAGTCAGTTTCAGCCTGCTGATAGCCGTGTTGCATGGCTTGGTCGTTGTGGCCCTGCTGCAGTTGCCTGCCGCATTTCTGTGGTTGCTTCCAGTGGCGGTGTTGTCGTTGTTGCTCACGGTGGCAAAGTACGGCTTGCTGTTATTGTCCCGCTCGGTGCGGAAGATACGGCTTGCCCATGATGGCTGGTATTTGGGATTGAATAACCAAGTACAACTGGGGCCCTTCGAGCTGGACGATGCGACCCGTCTTGATAGCGGCTATTTGCGATTGAGTCTGCGTCGCTCTGCGCTGGAGCGACGTCATCTGATTATCAATCGGGAAATGATCGGAGCTGATCAATTTCGTCGCCTGTCCGTATTCTTGCGTTGGGCCAGCGAAAAAGGCCAGCAACCTGAGGCGGCGAACCTCAGGATTCGCTTGAAGACGTTTCTGGCGCAACGCCTGCCTGCCGGGCCCAGGCTTCGGAAGAGTAGTTCCCGGGCACCAAAATAGTGTCTTTTGCTTCGGGTAGCATGTCGGGGTAATCCAGAGTGTAATGCAGCCCCCGGCTTTCCTGGCGGGATAAAGCACAACGGACGATTAGCTCTGCTACCTGCACCAAATTGCGCAGTTCAATCAGATCGTTGCTGACTTTGAAGTTATTGTAATACTCCAGAATTTCCTGTTTCAGCATATTAATGCGGTGAGTGGCCCGCTGCAGGCGTTTATCGGTTCGCACAATGCCGACGTAATCCCACATAAAGCGCCTTAACTCATCCCAGTTATGAGAAATGACAACGGCTTCATCGGAGTGGGTTACCTGGCTTTCATCCCAGTCCGGCACAGTTGGAGCCGTAAAACCCTGATCGAACTGTTGGTGAATATCTTTGCTGGCCGCAATGGCGAAGACCATGCATTCCAGCAATGAATTACTGGCCATACGATTAGCGCCATGCAGTCCGGTGAAGGCAGTTTCGCCCACCGCATACAGGCCGCCCAGATCCGTGCGGCCATTCAAGTCTGTTAATACGCCACCACAGGTATAATGGGCTGCCGGTACGATCGGAATAGGCTCCTGGGCGATATTGATGCCCAGACTTTTGCAGCGGTCAAACACGGTGGGAAAGTGGCTGCGGATAAACGCTTCTGGCTTGTGTGTAATATCCAGATATAGACAGTCTACGCCCAGTCGCTTCATTTCATGGTCAATCGCTCGAGCTACGATATCCCGTGGAGCTAATTCTCCCATTTTATGGAAGCGATCCATAAACCGTTCCCCGGAGGGCAGACGCAACAACCCACCTTCACCACGAATGGCTTCTGTAATGAGGAAGGAACGGGCCTCCGGGTGATATAGGCAAGTGGGGTGGAATTGGTTGAACTCCATATTGCCTACCCGACAGCCAGCTCGCCAGGCCATGGCAATGCCGTCGCCGGTGGCGACATCCGGGTTGGAGGTATAAAGATAAGTTTTGCTGGAACCACCGGTACCGAGGAATACAAATCGGGCTTCGTGCACCTCAACTTCCCCGGTTTCGTTGTTGAGCACATAGGCGCCGAAGACCTGTTTGCCGCGCTGGCCCAGTTTCTGGCTGGTGATCAGGTCAATAGCGACTCTCGATTCGAACAGAGAGACATTGCTCTGCTGGCGTACTTTGTCGATCAGGGTGCTTGAGATGGCAAGACCGGTCGCATCGGCGGCGTGGATAACGCGGCGATGACTATGGCCTCCTTCCCGGGTCAGGTGGTATTCTCGGCGCCCGTCATCATGGACTTCACGGGTGAAGCCGACGCCTTGCTTGATCAGCCAACGGATAGCGTCAGGGCCATTTTCCACGGTGAAGCGCACGGCATCTTCGCGACACAGGCCGTCTCCTGCCTCAAGGGTGTCGTTGATGTGCGCCTCCAGAGAGTCACCCTCATCCAGTACCGCAGCCACGCCGCCCTGGGCATAGTAGGTATTCGCAGCAGTCAGGGGCCCCTTGCTGAGCACGCCGACCTTGGCAAATGGCGCCAGATGCAGGGCCGCAGTCAATCCCGCCGCGCCGCTCCCTATCACAAGAATGTCATGTTTGAATCGCGTCATAGACAATTTTCCGCAAACTAGATCAAAAACCGGTTATTATGGCTGCCAGATTCGGCCCGTAAAACGGCTAGTATACAATTACTTATCTGACTTGGCTCGCAATGATAATGGGCAGTTAAAATACATGCTATACGGGAACTTTAATCTTGAACTCAGGTCTTTACACCTACGCGCCCCCAAAAGAAGTGATCGGGGCCGAGTATGGGGAGTTTTAAGCAATGGCTGAGCGTCATTCCGATCAGCTATTAGTAGAGCGCGTGCAGAATGGTGACAAACGCGCATTTGATCTTTTGGTGAAGAAGTATCAACACAAGGTATTGGCCGTAATCGGCCGCTTTGTGCGAGACCAGGATGAAGCCATGGATGTGGCGCAAGATGCGTTTGTTAAAGCGTATCGAGCACTGGATCGGTTTCGGGGAGATAGTGCATTTTACACCTGGATTTATCGCATTGCTGTTAATACCGCAAAGAACCACCTGGTGTCCAAAGGCCGCAGGCCGCCGGATACCGACGTTGAAGTAGGCGAGGCTGAATACTACAGCGGCGGTGATGTGCTGCACGAATCTGCTGATCCTGAAAAAGAGCTCATGAGAGATGAGCTGGAAAAAGTGGTTTACGATGCGTTAAAAGAATTACCAGATGATTTGCGAACTGCGGTGACATTACGTGAATTTGATGGTCTGAGTTATGAAGAAATTGCTGCAGTCATGGATTGTCCCGTCGGGACTGTCCGCTCGAGAATATTTCGGGGACGGGAAGCAATAGATAAGCGTATCCAGGCTCTGCAATCCGGGGCCTCGGGCATGTAAATGAATGTAGAGTGGGTTTGAAATAGGTGTGACTATGAGCGAGAAAGGTTTGGACAGAAGCTCTGAAGAGTTGTCAGCGTTACTGGATGGCGAGATCAGCGAACTGGAATTGCGACGACTACTTAAGAATATCGAATCGGATCAGGAGTTGTGCCAGAAATGGTCACGCTATCAACTGTCCAGCGCGATATTAAAAGGACAGACCCGCGGTAAAGCGCTTGAATGGCAAAATGTCGATATTTCGGCACGGGTTCAGCAAGCGGTGGCGGATGAGCCGGCACTTGAGGTGTCAGCAAAGCCAAAAAGCCGGATCCGGTCGGGACTGATTAAGCCATTTGCCAACGTGGCAGTGGCGGCGTCGGTATCGGCAGCCGTGATTGTGGGTTGGCAGTCAGTGGGACAGCAACCGATAAACACAGCAAATGGTCCGGCACCGGCGTTGGCGGCGGCTTCGGCTTCCCCCGGTCCCAGCGTGGCAACACCGGTATCAACTGTTCCCCTTTATTCAGGGCAACAGCCGACCTCTCCGCGAGCGATGCCGGTGTCCCAGAATAATTTCGGTTACAGCGTTTTGAATCAGGGGCCGCAACCGGAAATGATACGCTACAACCCGGATGTAGATGATCGGCTGAACTATTATTTTCTGTCCCATTCAGGTAATGCCGCAGCCAATACGGCCAGCAGCGTGAGTCCATACGGACGAGTGATTACCATTAATCCAACAGCAGAGGAAAAAGCGGTCCGGGTTAATCTGGAGCAGTAGTTCATGAAGTGTTGGCCGCAACTCCTGCTGGGGCTGGTGATAACAATTCATTCATGGCCCGTTGTCGCGCAGGATTCCGCTGAACAATGGTTACAAAAAATGGTTACGGCCTCACATGAGGCCAGTTTTAAGGGCCGTTTAGTACTACTGAGTGGTGGTCGTTTAATTTCTTTGGCTGTCTTTCATGCCCCAATTCAAGGCCAGGTATGGGAGAGAGTTGTTCATCTGAGCGGAGAACCTGCCGAAATTATTCGTCAAGGGGATCGCACTTTCAGTGTCCACCGGATGAACTCCTCACAGTTGTCATCCCATGTCAGTGACGCAGCGCCTGCCCTTAAACCACCCTCCGGATTATCTACGGCTGGCAGCCCGGTCCAGAAATGGGAGTCGATTCAGCAGGGAATCCAGGCTGCCTCCAGGTATTATCGATTTGAACTGGTCGGAGAAGATCGTGTTGCCGGTCGCCCAGCTATTCTGATTGAGGTTGAACCGCTGGATTTACATCGCTATGGCTACACATTGTGGCTGGACGAGGAATCCGGTGTGTTGCTGCGTTCCCAAACCAATCCATTAAAGGGCGACCCGCTCGAAATCTTCGAGTTCGTGCAGCTTTCGCTGGTTGATGAGTTGTCGGTGGGTGATTTCCAGGCAGGTGAAAACTTGAAAATGCCTAAGCCTTTGAGTCGGAGTGAAGCGGAGCAACCCCTGCCGATCAGTGATATTCGTTGGCAGGCGGGCTGGGTGCCGGATGGTTTTGTTGCGGCGGGTCGCGCTGCATTGAGCCGGCAGTACCCCACGGTCAGTGTGAGGACTTATAGCGATGGTTTGGCAGCGTTCACCGTGTTCTGCGAAGCGCTGGATGCACCGGTGACAGAAAGCACCAGTTCCAGAGGCGCGACGGTGGCAGTTAACCGTAATCGGGACAAAACACTGGTGACCGTCGTGGGAGAGATACCCGCGGTAACGGCTGAGAAAATCGCGGAAAATGTAAAAATCTTGGCGGTCAACGAACGAACGCGTTAAAGTGTATTCCTTATATGTATTAGGCTCCCCCGTTTCGATGATTGAAGAAATTGGCAAAGTAGTGGCTTTGGACCGTAATGTTGCGTGGGTTGAAACTGTGCGCACGTCGGCGTGTGACAGCTGTTCAGCCAAGTCCGGTTGTGGTCATAGCGCCCTTGCAAAATTAGGCCAGAACCATGTGCACATGCAGGCTCTCAGTAACTTGATCCTGAATGTGGGTGATCAGGTGGTGGTGGGTGTGCCCGAAGACGTAATGATGAAAAGTTCTGTGCTCGCGTATCTGATGCCATTGTTGGGTATGATGTTCAGCGCCCTAGTTGCGGAACAACTTGGCGCGGGCGATTTGCCCACGGCTTTGGCCGGGGTGTCTGGGTTGGCGCTCGGGTTTCTGTTACTCCGCTGGCATTTTCATAAAAATCAACATGATGAGCGTTATCGGCCGGTGGTTTTGAGGCGAATATATTCATCTAATGCATCCCCCTGTGAAAATCGGTAGAATTGCCGCTGTTTTCCCAGCCACTCCTACATCTGAAGTAAAGCGCACCTGTGACCGATATAAGCCATATTCGTAATTTTTCCATTATTGCCCACATTGACCACGGTAAATCTACCTTGGCCGACCGATTAATCCAGCTTTGTGGTGGCCTCACCCAGCGTGAAATGGCAGCGCAGGTGCTGGATTCCATGGATATTGAGCGAGAGCGGGGCATAACGATCAAAGCCCAGAGCGTGACGCTTTATTACAAATCACTGGCGGGTGAAATTTATCAACTGAACTTCATTGATACTCCCGGTCATGTGGATTTTTCATACGAGGTGTCGCGTTCTTTGTCCGCTTGTGAAGGTGCTTTGCTGGTGGTGGATGCCGGGCAGGGCGTGGAAGCGCAATCAGTGGCGAACTGTTACACCGCAATTGAGCAAGGGCTGGAAGTGATGCCAGTGCTCAATAAAATCGATTTGCCGCAGGCTGAACCGGACCGGGTAGCGCAGGAAATAGAGGACATCATCGGAATAGAAGCCACCGATGCGGCTCAGGTGAGCGCCAAAACCGGGCTTGGAGTGGAAGATTTGCTTGAGCGTCTGGTAAATGTTATTCCGGCGCCCGTGGGTGATCGGGAGGCGGATCTGCAATGTCTGATTATCGATTCCTGGTTCGACAACTATCTGGGCGTCGTGTCGCTGATCCGGGTTAAAGAAGGCCGCATAAGAAAAGGCGAAAAGATTCTGGTGAAGTCCACCGGTCGCGTGCATATGGTCGATGCAGTTGGCGTATTTACACCGAAACGCCTTGAAACTGACGTGCTGGAAGCCGGTGAAGTAGGCTTTCTGGTGGCGGGTATCAAGGACATTCACGGTGCGCCTGTAGGTGACACGTTAACCAGTTCGAAAACCCCGGATGTACCCAGCTTGGCGGGTTTCAAGCGTGTTAAACCCCAGGTCTATGCCGGGTTATTCCCGGTAACCTCGGATGACTACGAGCGGTTTCGGGATGCCCTGGACAAACTCAGCCTGAATGATGCGTCGTTGCATTTTGAGCCGGAAACGTCCGATGCACTGGGCTTCGGTTTTCGCTGCGGCTTCCTGGGAATGTTACACATGGAGATCATTCAGGAGCGGCTTGAGCGGGAATACGATATCGATCTAATCACCACCGCACCGACGGTAATCTATGAACTCTTGCTAAAAAGTGGCGAAGTAATACAGGTTGATAACCCGTCAGATTTACCGGATCCGTCGAAGGTGGAAGAGTTTCGTGAACCGGTTGCCGATGTGACCATTCTGGTACCGCAGGAATATCTGGGCAACGTCATTACACTTTGTGTCGAAAAACGCGGAGTACAGAAAAACCTGCAGTTCATGAGTAACCAGGTTTCGGTGCAATACGAAATCCCCCTGGGGGAAGTGGTGCTGGACTTATTTGACCGTCTTAAATCCACGAGCCGTGGTTACGCTTCGCTGGACTATTCATTTAAACAGTTCGCAGCAAGCCATCTGGTGAGGGTCGATGTGATGATCAATGGCGAGAGGGTGGATGCTCTTGCCGTAATTTGTCATCGTGATCAGGCTGAATACCGCGGTCGGGCCCTGACTGAGAAGATGAAAGAACTGATTCCAAGGCAAATGTTCGATGTGGCAATCCAGGCCTCCATCGGCAGCAAAATTATAGCCCGGCAGACAGTAAAGGCTCTACGGAAAAATGTGTTGGCAAAATGCTATGGCGGCGACGTGAGCCGGAAACGCAAATTGCTGGAAAAACAAAAAGAAGGCAAAAAGCGTATGAAACAAGTGGGACGGGTAGAAATTCCCCAGGATGCGTTCCTTGCTGTACTGAAAGTGGATAAATAAGTAATGGATTTTGATTTTGCTATTGTTTTAGTGTCTTTGGTGGCGTTTACCGGTCTCTTTTATTTTCTCGATCTCTTCTACTTCAGTCGACATCGTTCCGAAGGAGAACCGCCACCGCAATGGCTGGAGTTCCCAAAATCGTTCTTTCCTGTGCTGGTGATTGTCCTGGTATTGCGCTCTTTTCTTATCGAGCCGTTCAAGATTCCCACCGGTTCTATGATTCCCACGTTGCTGGTGGGCGATTATATTCTGGTAAATAAATACGCGTACGGCCTGCGTGTGCCTATCCTGGGTACGGAAATCATCCCAATCGGTAAGCCGAAAACCGGCGATATTATGGTTTTCAAGTATCCTGAGAACCCCAGTATCAACTACATAAAACGTGTGGTGGGGGTTCCGGGGGACGAAATTCGCTACGAAAATAAGACTATTTATGTGAACGGGGTCGCAGCTTCCCAGATATTAGAAGCTCAGCTACCGCCAAGCCAACCGCAAATTAAAATCTATAATGAAACATTAGGCGGTGTGGAACACGACATAATGGTCACTCTGGATCGTCCTACTGAGGCTCCACGAACCTGGATAGTGCCGGAAGATCACTATTTTGTATTCGGTGATAACCGGGATAACAGCCGTGATAGCCGGTTCTGGGGGTTTGTCCCGGACCAGCTTGTGGTGGGCAGGGCGTTCGCGATTTGGATGCACATGCCGGGTTGGGTGCCAAGCTTTGAGCGAAACAAATTTGTCGAATAACAAATGAATTAAGAGTAAGAGGCGAAGACTATGCGTGTGAATAGAAAACAACAGATGGGTTCTTCCACTTACGCCACACTGTTCCTGATACTGGCGTTGATTTTCGCTGCGGTGACAATCATGAAGCTTTGGTCTCCCTATTACGATGACCTGGCAGTAAAAACAGCGATCAAGAATATTGCAGAAGAAGACGCCACGCGCTCCATGGCCCCTAAAGAAATCCGTAAAACGATCAACAAGCGTTTGCAGGTAAACAATGTGCAGCTGGATGCAGAAGAGGTGGTGATTTCCAAAGAAGACGGCATGGTAAAAATCGACGTGGTGTATGAGCGTAGAATTCCGATGTACGGCAACATTGACGCTATGGTCAAGTTCCATCACGAAGCGAGTTTTTCAGCAAAACGCTGACCGTTAATATGCATAATAGTTATTTAGACTTGCAGCCTGCCCTTGGCTATCAATTTCAGCAGCCCGATCTATTACAGCTCGCCCTAACCCACCGTAGCCACAATGGTACGCATAATAGTGAAAGAATGGAGTTTTTGGGTGACTCCATTTTGAATTTTATTATCGGGGAGGCTTTGTTTGAACAGTTTCCGGATGCGCGGGAGGGACAATTAAGTCGCCTCAGGGCGAGTTTGGTTAAGGGGGTTTATTTGACCCGTGTTGCCAAACAGCTTGGGTTAGGGCCTTATATCTTACTCGGACCCGGTGAATTGAAATCCGGCGGCAGTCGTCGGGATTCGATTCTGGCCGATGCGGTGGAAGCGATTATTGGTGCCATGTATCTGGATGCGGGGATGCCTTCCTGCAAGCGCCAAGTGTTGGAGTGGTATGCCGACCGGCTCAAAACCTTGTCGCTGGAGGATACGACCAAAGACAATAAAACCCGGCTGCAGGAATGGTTGCAGTCCCGTAAACTTGCTTTGCCCGGCTACGAGATTGTGGATATCGGCGGGCAATCGCACTCGCAACATTTCGAAGTCGAGTGCACGGTTTCTGAGCGCGGCTTAGTGTTTCGTGGCAAAGGCCAAAGCCGGCGACAGGCAGAACAGATTGCCGCCGGAAAAATGCTGGCTGAATTGGAAAATGCCGGGAACCAAGATGCAACGCTTTCTATTGAAACTGACCCTGGAACGGATAATTAAATGACGGATTCTGATGTCAGCAACCAGTGTGGTTATGTCGCAATTGTAGGTCGGCCCAATGTGGGAAAGTCCACATTAATGAACCATCTGTTGGGTCAGAAAATCAGTATTACATCGCGCAAGCCTCAAACTACCCGCCATCGTGTTATCGGCATTCGTACCGAAACCTCTGTACAGGCTATTTATGTGGATACGCCGGGTATTCATGAAAGCGAACCCAAGGCGATTAATCGGATGATGAACCGGGCTGCCACCGGCTCGGTAAAAGACGTCGACGTGATTGTGATGGTCGTGGATGGCTTGAAGTGGAATGACGGTGATGATTACGTGTTGCGTAAACTGATGTCCAATCCTACCCCGGTGATTCTGGCCATTAACAAAGTTGATACACTGGAAGAAAAACAAAAGTTGCTGCCGCATATAGAGGTCTTGTCAGAGAAAAGAGACTTCGCGGCTATCGTGCCCATATCTGCGTTGCGCAATCAGCAATTGGATGCTCTCGAAACTGAAATATTCAAACGTCTACCGGCAGGTGAGCATTTCTATAGCGAAGATCAGGTAACCGACCGATCTACCCGCTTTCTGGTGGCAGAAATCGTACGTGAAAAATTGATGCGGCAGCTGGGTAAGGAGTTGCCTTATTCCTGCTCCGTGGAAATCGAGGAATTCGAATACGACAAAAAGCAGATTTGCCATATCAGTGCCCTGATACTGGTTGAAAGATCCAGTCAGAAACGTATTGTAATCGGTGACAAGGGGGATCGGCTGCGAAAGGTAGGTTCTGATGCCCGTACCGATATCGAAACGCTTATAGAATCCAAGGTCATGCTCAAGCTTTGGGTCAAGGTAAAAAGCGGCTGGTCTGATGATGAGCGGGCGCTGCGTAGCCTGGGCTACGACGATGGCCAATACTAGCAGCGATACTGGATTTTTGCTGCATAGCCGGCCATTCCGGGATACCAGCCTGATCGCTGATTTCTTTTTACGGGATCACGGTCGTGTCTCCGTATTGTTTAAAGGTGTAAGAGCGTCGGGCAAGCAGGGTGCGAAAGCGCGCATGTTGCAGCCATTCTCCCCCTTATTGGTCCGCTTTCAGGGCCGCAACGAATTGCGAACCGGGCTGCAGGTAGAGCCTGCGCAGAACGGTTTTGGTCTGACCGGATCTCAACTCTATAGCGGACTGTATCTTAATGAGCTATTGGTGCGCTTACTTTATAAAGAAGAGCCTTCAATCGCCCTTTACGACTATTACTGGCAAGCCTTGGTGAATTTGCAGTGCGGTGCGCTGGAACCTACGTTACGTATTTTTGAGCATCAGTTGTTAGCCGAGCTGGGTTATGAGCTGGATTTGCACCTGGATAGCAGCGGTGAGCCAATTCATTCGCAACGGCTGTACTTATACCAGCCGGATCAGGGTTTTGGCGCGATTGCAGTGCGACCCCGTCACGGTGATTTCAGTGTACGTTGTTTTAGCGGGGCCGAGCTACTTGCAATTCAGCGTAACGAGTATGAAGATAACGACGTTCTGAAAGCCGCCAAACGGCTCAGTCGCTTGGCGTTGCAACCCCACCTGGGGGATAAACCTCTGCGGAGCAGAGAATTGTTTACTCAATTGAGGCAATCGTGACCAATTCCAAATTAATTTTATTGGGTGTGAATGTGGACCATGTGGCGACGCTAAGGCAGGCGCGCGGTACCCGTTATCCGGACCCTGTGCAAGCGGCGTTGCTGGCGGAAGAAGCCGGCGCTGATGGTATTACGATACATTTGCGCGAAGACCGCCGCCATATTCAGGAGCGGGATGTTCACTTGATGATGGAGACGTTAAATACCCGGATGAACCTGGAGTTGGCGGTTACCGACGAGATGATTGGTTTTGCCGAGTCAGTGCGTCCGCCGTTGTGTTGTCTGGTGCCTGAAAAAAGGGAAGAGCTTACCACTGAAGGTGGGCTGGACGTAGCGGGTCAATTATCACGGGTCCGTGAAGCGGTTTCACGACTCAGCGCTGCGGGATGTGAGGTCTCTCTGTTTATTGATGCGGATCCGAAACAAATTGAGGCGGCAACACAGGTCGCGGCCCCTGTTATCGAGTTGCATACCGGTCGGTATGCCGAATGCAGTGGCCAGCAGCAGCTGGATGAACTAAATCGTATTGTTGAAGGTACAAAGCTGGCGCAAGAGCTGGGCTTGACCGTGAATGCCGGGCATGGGTTGTATTACCATAATGTCATTCCGGTTGCCGCGATACCCGGGATAAATGAATTGAATATCGGCCATGGCATTATTTCCCGGTCGATGTTCACCGGGCTGAAGGCGGCGGTACAGGATATGAAGCAATTGATGCTGCAAGCCCGCCAATGATTATCGGTATTGGCACCGACATTGTTTCAGTGCAGCGTATGCGTGATTCAATGGAGAAAATGGGGGCGAAGTTTCCCAAACGCCTTTTGACAGAGCCTGAATACGACGAATTTGTGGCTAAAAAGAACGGCCCGGCCTTTCTGGCTAAACGCTTTGCCGCCAAAGAAGCCTTGGTTAAAGCATTGGGTACCGGCTTTGCCAAAGGCATTACCTGGAAACAAATAACGGTTCGCAATGATGGCTTGGGTGCTCCGTTTCTTGAGTTAAGTGGAGCCACCCAGGAAAAGGCCAATGCTTTGGGCGTCACTCAAATCCATTTGTCGTTGTCGGATGAGCAGGCGCAGGCCGTTGCGTTTGTGATTCTGGAAGGTTAAACCTCGCTGGCAGGCAGGTCTGCTTCCATATCCCGGTGCTCTTTGCACCACGTCACTACCCGATCCAGTTCTTTCAACAACGTTTCAGTCAAGTTGTCGACTAATTCGAAGGTGCCCAGCTTCAATGCTTCTTCCAGGGTGTGTGAGGCATCCTGCAGGAATGGGACTCCAGTGTAGCGGGTCGCCCCGTGCAGTTTGTGCACCACTTCCTGAAGATTGACGTAATCCTGTTTGGCGGCGCAATCGGCAATCACCTTGCGGTCGTTGTGCAAGGACGCAAACAGCATCTCCAGCATTTCTTCAGCTAATTGCGCTTTGTTGTTGGCGAGTTTTAGCCCGAGCATCATATCCACTGCGTCCGCTGAGCCCGCGCTTATACTATGCGGGTTTCCTTCCATGGTGGCGTTGTGCAGATTAACCCCGGTCCATTTCTGAACGATGTGAATTAACTGGGATTCATTGATCGGCTTGGTGACATAATCATCCATACCGGAATTGAGCAGGTTGTGTTTTTCGCTCGCCAGGGCATGTGCGGTCACGGCAATGATCGGAGTATGCTTGTCGGCGGCTTCCATCGATCGTATCCGGCGAGCGGTTTCCACTCCGTCCATCACCGGCATCTGAATATCCATCAGGATCATATCGAAGTGGGTTTGCTCAATGTGTGATAGGGCTTTCATGCCGCTCTCACAGGCGGTGACCGAAACGTTCAGGTCTTCCAGCAATGCACACAGTAATTTCAGGTTGGCAGGATTGTCGTCAACGGCAATGACTTGTATTGACTCTGCAGTGGTTCCGGATTGCGGGTAGCTGGGTTCTTCCCGTCCCGCATGGGGAGTAACAAAGGCATCGGATTGCAAAATCCGTCCCAATACCTCATAGGCGCGTTGCTGACATAAGGGTTTGGTAATCAATGGGAGTGGCCGTTCGCCAAGAATATCTGACAAGGCGGTTTGATCGGCCGGGTTGGCGTGCAAAATCAGTGGCACTTGTTCGTGATTGATACGGTACAAGTTGGCAATATCTTCGTACATTGGAGTCTGTGCGTTAATTCCGATTATAAACGCGTTGGGCAAACTTACGGTATCTGCTTTCAATAATGCCCTGACTTCGCTTAAATCGGAGTATTCGATGACTTCTACTTTGCGTTTTTGCAGCGTATTTCGCAGGGTTCCGCGTACGGTGGTGTTGCTGTCGTAAATCGCTATCTTGCACGTTTCGTTGATTAATAAAGGTACAAAATGCGATTCCTTATTATTTACCCTGGCGCGGAAGGTAAACCAGAAAGTGGATCCCTTTCCGGACTCGC
This sequence comes from Ketobacter sp. MCCC 1A13808, assembly GCF_009746715.1. NCBI lineage: Bacteria > Pseudomonadati > Pseudomonadota > Gammaproteobacteria > Pseudomonadales > Ketobacteraceae > Ketobacter > Ketobacter nezhaii. Next base: position 35,622 of record NZ_VRKW01000020.1, on the reverse strand, counting down.
TCTCCAGTCCGATTTCGCCGCGCATTTGTTCCACCAGGTGTTTGGAAATGACTAATCCCAGACCGGTCCCGCCAAAGCGCCGCGCGGTGGTTGTATCGGCCTGGCGAAAAGCACTGAACAAGGCGCGTTGCTGTTCTTTGGTCAAGCCTATACCGGTGTCCGTGACGGTGACTTTGATGGTGGCAACGTCGTCTTTTTTGTCGTCCAGCATCACGCGAATAACGACGTCACCGTGTTCGGTGAATTTTATTGCATTGTTGACCAGGTTGGTGAGTATTTGTTTCAGTCGAAGCGGATCACCAATGATGCCGATGGGGACATCTGAATAGAACAGGCTGACTTGTTCCAGGGATTTTTCGTGAGCAAGCGGGGCCAACATGGTGAGTACATCTTCAACCACTTCCTGAAAATTCAGCGGTACGTGATCTAAAATCAGCTTACCTGCTTCAATTTTAGAAAAATCGAGTATGTCATTGATAATGGAAAGCAGACTTTCAGACGACTTTTGAATCGTGTCCAGATAATCCCGCTGGGTCAGGCTGACATGGCTTTTCAAAAGCAAGTTGGTGAAGCCGATTATACCGTTGAGCGGGGTACGGATTTCATGGGACATGTTGGCCAGAAATTCCGATTTTATGCGGCTCGCCTCCAGCGCTTCCTTGCGTGCCAGATCCAGCTCGATATTCTGAATTTCGATGGTTTCAAGGGTTTCTCGCAGGTCTTCAGTGGCTTGGTCCACGTTTTGTTGTAATTCCTGCTGGCCTTCCATAATCGAATTGCCCAGATTGTTCAGGGCGGATTGTAGTTGCCGTAATTCGCCGTACGCATCTTCCGGTAAGCGGACTTCCAGATTGCCTTCACCCATCTCATTTAGGGCCGATTTAATGCGTTCAACCACGTCGCCTATGCGGGTGGAAAAACGCGTGGCAATCATACCGTTGATTACCAGCGCGACAATCAGCAGTAACAGCATATACAGGGTGCTGCGGTATTTTTCTATGATCAGGTTTGAACGGTCAATTTCCACTTCCAGCCAACCGGAATCCGCCTGGTCACCCGCCAAGGGGTGATAGGATGAGGCCGGATATATGGGATGTATGACACGCAGGGTGCTGTCTGTCCTACGACTAACGGATTCGGTGGTATGAGCCGGCGGTAGCAGTGGTACGCCCGTTGCCAGCGGTTGCATTTCGGGGCCTGCACGGGTTTGCAGTTCACCGTCATGGTCATAAATTGAGACCGAACGTACATTGTCTTCTTCCAGAATACGCTGGGCGTAAAACGGGATCGTGTGGCCCTGGCGTTGGGTCATGCTTTCGAAAATACCGTGAGAGAACGAGGCTGCGATCATTTCCCCTTGTTTTTCAAGGGATTGATCCAGTTCGTGGAAGCGCTGACTGAGCAGCAATAGCGCCAGAAAGACGCCGATAACAAGCACGGGAATGGTGCTGATCAGAAGGGCTCTGGTACGTAGGCCCATTTGTTTTCCAAGACTAAGACGGTTTGCTAATTTCACTTATTCTCGCTGGCGGCAATGACTTGGGTCGGTGTTCAGTATAAGCCATGATTGCGCCGGGGATTAACCCCGCATTGGCTGAGTTTGCAGGTCAAGAAGTACCTGTTTCCACTGTACTGACAGATTAAATTCGGGCCCAAAGATAGGCTCAGGCTTCAGTGCAGGGTACAATATGCCCCCATTTGAGCAAACATCATTTTTCGTTTTGTTAACCCGAATTGGAAATCAATGCATTATCCCACGATCGAAGACTTTGTAGGAAACACCCCGTTGGTGCGCTTGCAGCGCTTACCCGGCGATACCACCAATACGATTCTGGTGAAGCTGGAAGGTAATAACCCGGCGGGTTCGGTGAAGGACAGACCGGCACTCAGCATGATTCAGCAGGCAGAAAGTAAAGGCCTGATCAAGCCTGGCGATACCCTGATTGAGGCCACCAGCGGTAATACCGGGATCGCCCTGGCGATGGCGGCGGCAATCAAGGGCTATAAAATGGTGCTGATCATGCCGGATAACATGAGCGCGGAACGGCGTGCTTCCATGGCCGCGTTCGGCGCCGAGCTGGTGTTGGTCACCAAAGAGCAAAGCATGGAAGGGGCGCGGGATCTTGCCGATCAGATGCAGCGCGAAGGCAAAGGCGTGGTATTGGATCAGTTTTCCAATCAGGATAACCCCTTAGCGCATTACCAGGGCACCGGCCCTGAAATATGGCGTGATACTCAAGGCTCGGTCACCCATTTTGTTAGTTCCATGGGCACCACTGGAACCATTATGGGTACCTCCCGGTATCTGAAAGAACAAAATCCTGCTATTCAAATCGTCGGCTTACAACCGATCGAAGGCGCTTCCATTCCCGGGATTAGACGCTGGCCACAAGAATACCTGCCGAAAATTTACGATGCCTCAAAAGTGGATCGTGTAATCGATATTCCCCAGCAGGATGCGGAAGTGACCATGCGGGAATTGGCCTCCCGCGAGGGTATTTTCTGCGGAGTTTCGTCCGGTGGGGCGGTGGCGGGTGCGCTGATGCTATCAAGAGAAGTTGAAAATGCAGTCATAGTCGCTATTGTTTGTGATCGTGGTGATCGCTATCTCTCAACCGGTGTGTTCGACCAATGAATATCGTGGTATTTGATATTGAGACAGTACCGGATGTAGTGGGTGGTCGTCGTCTTTTGGATTTGCAGGGGTTAAGTGACGATGATACTGCCAAGGCAATGTTTCATTTGCGACGTCAGGAAGCCGGTACCGATTTTTTGCGTCACCATCTGCATCGTGTGGTTGCGATCTCTGCTGTGTTTCGGTCAAAAGGCGAACAAATTGCAGTGTGGACTCTGGGTGATGAAAACGCCGACGAAAAAACCATACTGGAAAAATTCTTCCATTTAATAGAACGCTATAGCCCGACTCTGGTGAGTTGGAATGGCTCCGGTTTTGATCTTCCGGTATTGCATTACCGGGCTATGCTGCACGGGGTAGCCAGCCCAACTTATTGGGACCAGGGACGGGAAGACCGCAACGCCAAATGGAATAATTATTTAAGCCGCTATCACGAACGACACACGGATTTGATGGATCTGCTTGCACTCTATAACAATCGCGCCTTCGTGCCGCTGGATCAGATGGCATCGCTGTTGGGTTTTCCCGGAAAAATGGGTATGGACGGGTCAAAAGTGTGGAGCGCGTTTCAAGCAGGCGATATCAAAGGCATTCGGGATTATTGTGAAACCGATGTCTTGAACACCTGGTTAGTCTACCTGCGCTTTCAATTGATTCGGGGTGATCTGCAGGAAGCAGAGTTCTTGAATGAATTGCAAATAGTGAAAGACTATCTGCAACGAGAAGCGCATCCGCATTTTTTAGAATTCCTGAAGCAATGGCAATCCGCAGAATAACTTGGGATTTTACTCAAGAAAAGACAGTAGGCAACACACATATGGCACGACGAAGACGTAAACAAAAACTGCCGACGGAGCCGGTGCTGATTGACATCACCGCATTGAGTCATGATGGGCGGGGGATCGGCCGTATTGACGGCAAGGCAACCTTTGTGGACGGCGCGTTACCTGGTGAGCAGGTGATGTTCGAGTATACGCAAAAGCGCAGTAGTTTTGATGAAGGGCGGGTGGTTGAATTGTTGACCGCTGCTGCGAACCGGGTGCAACCCCGCTGTGCGCAGGCGACCATATGCGGCGGCTGCAGTTTGCAACACCTTGATCCGCAGGCGCAGATCGAATCCAAGCAATCTGTGCTGCTGGAACAACTGGAACATTTCGGTGCTTTGCAGCCGCAGGCATTGTTGGCGCCAATGACCGGCCCTCACTATGGCTATCGGCGAAAAGCGCGGCTGGGCGTAAAGTACGTTCTGAAAAAAGAGTCGGTATTGGTCGGGTTTCGCGAGAAACGCAATAGTTTTCTGGCTGAAATCGAGAAGTGCCACGTGCTCGCTCCGGAAATCGGGTTGATTTTTCCGGAGATAAAAGCCCTTGTAATGAGATTGCAGGCGCGAATGGCCATTCCGCAAATCGAGGTTGCGAAGGGCGATGATGCTACGGCCATTGTTGTTCGTCATCTGGAGCCCTTGTGCGAAGAGGACCAGGCAGAGTGGGTGAAGTTCTGTCAGGATCATCAATTGCATCTGTATCTACAGCCCGCCGGACAGGACAGTATCCACAAAGTGTGGCCCGATGATGGCAATGTACGGTTGAGTTACCAATTGCCGGATTTTAATTTGACGATGCGGTTTCATCCGTCCGATTTCACTCAGGTGAATCAGGAAATCAATCAGCAGATGATCCGTGATGCTTTGCAATTAATGGATGTCCAGCCCGGTGAACGTATCCTGGATTTATTTTGTGGTTTGGGGAATTTTACGCTGCCGTTGGCGACTAAGGCAGCGACTGTAGTCGGTGTTGAAGGCGACGAAGCCATGGTGCAGCGTGGCCGCGAAAATGCGCAGTCTAATAACATCGACAACGTTGAATTTTATGCTGCGGACCTGACTAAACCGTTTGATGGTCAGCCTTGGGGGCAGGCCGGTTTTGATAAGATTTTGATTGACCCGCCCCGTTCAGGCGCGTTGGAAATTGTCGCTAAAATGACGGTGTTCAGGCCCAAACGTATTGTTTATGTCTCCTGCAATCCGGCTACCTTGGCGAGGGATGCAGGGGAATTGAAGAAGCAGGGGTATAGCCTGATCCAGGCCGGCGTGATGGATATGTTTCCCCATACCACGCACGTTGAATCCATTGCAGTTTTTGAACCGGAATAACAGGCCGACAATATGGTCACGGTACGTAACCAACAAGTAATTCGTGAAGACGGGAGTGTCGATCTGGATGCCTGGATTGAACGCCTTCACGATAAAGTCGAAATTACGGATGCTGAAGGTCTAAGAAGTATTGCGGCCTATGCACAGGAGCTGGAGCACAAGGTTCAGCGCCGAGAAACTATCTGGGCAGATAGCGCAAGCAGCTTCCGCTCGGGGCTGGAAATGGCTGAAATCCTGGCGGAACTGCACCTGGATACCGATGCGCTTAAGGCCGCGCTAATTTATCGTGCGGTCAGGGAAGGCCAGGCCACTCTGGGTGAGGTCAGCAAAAAAGCCGGCGGTAATATTGCCAAGTTGGTAGAGGGCGTGTTGAGAATGGCGGCGATTAGCGCCGTGATGAATCCGGAAAAGAAAGTGGTGCTGGGGCAGGCTACGGACCAGCTCGATAACCTGCGTAAAATGCTGGTAGCCATGGTTGATGATGTTCGGGTTGCTTTGATCAAGCTGGCCGAGCGGACTTGTGCGATCAGGGCTGTGAAAAATGCACCGGAAGAGAAAAAGCAGAAGGTGGCACAAGAAGTTTTTGATATCTACGCGCCACTGGCACACCGTCTGGGCATTGGTCATTTAAAATGGGAGCTGGAAGATCTTTCCTTCCGATACCTGCAACCTGATCCCTATATGCGTATCGCCAAACTATTGGACGAGCGGCGACTGGACCGCGACCATTACATCAATACTGTGGTTGGTCAATTACATACCGCGTTAGCTCGGGTGGGTGTGGATTCCGACATTAGCGGGCGTGCCAAGCACATCTATAGTATTTGGCGCAAAATGAAGCGTAAAAATATTGATTTCTATCAGGTCTATGACATTCGTGCCGTGCGGGTGTTGGTGCCGGATATACGCGATTGTTACGCTGCATTAGGGGTAGTGCATAATATTTGGCAGCACATTCCCCGGGAATTCGATGACTACATTGCTACGCCCAAAGAGAACGGTTACCGCTCGCTGCACACGGCGGTGCTGGGGCCGGATGGGAAAGTTCTGGAAGTTCAGATTCGTACTCACGATATGCATGATGAAGCAGAGCTGGGTGTTTGCGCTCATTGGCGTTACAAAGAAGGTAGCACCGGCAAATCCGGTAGCTACGACGATAAAATTGCCTGGTTACGCCAGGTTCTGGAGTGGCAGGAAGAGCTGGGTGACAGCGCGGTCAGCAGTGTGTTTTCGGAGTTCAGCGAGGATATTGTCGACGAGCGGGTCTATATTTTTACTCCGGAAGGCCACGTAGTCGATTTGGCTCAAGGCGCTACGCCTCTGGATTTTGCCTATCACATACATACGGAAGTAGGGCACCGCTGTCGGGGTGCAAAGGTTAACGGCCGTATAGTTCCGCTTAACTATCAACTTCAAACCGGTGAACAGGTCGAGATTTTGAAAGGCAACGAATCTCGCCCCAGCCGGGATTGGTTGCAATCGTCTTTAGGTTTTATTGGCACCAGCCGGGCACGAGCGAAGGTTGTGCATTGGTTTAAGTTACAGGATCGCGATCGGAATATTGAAGATGGCCGTGAGATTCTGGAAAAGGAATTCAAGCGTCTGGATGTGAACAAGGTGAATCTGGGCCAGGTTGCAGAAGGTTTAAACCTGCGCACCGCCGAAGATATTTACGCTGCGGTGGGCGCTGGTGATTTACGTATAAGCCAGGTACTCAACGGTATTCAGGAATTAGAAGGCGGTGAGCGTCAGCAAGAGCTCATTCCTCTGGATCTGCGAAAACCCCGGGTTAACCCGATCAATTCCGAATTCAGCATTAACGGCGTGGATAATCTGATGACCACCATTGCCGGCTGTTGCAAACCGGTGCCGGGGGATGAGGTGGTAGGTTACATTTCTGTGGGTCGGGGAGTGACCGTTCACCGCAGGCATTGCAAAGAGCTGCAACGCCTGCTGGAGGTGCATGGTGACCGCGTGGTGGATGTATCCTGGTCGGCCGATGCTGGCCGGACCTACCCCGTTGAAGTCTTTATTAAAGCCTATGACCGGCAGGGTTTGCTGCGGGATATCACGCATGTTCTGGCGGGCGAACGGGTGAATGTGACCGCGATCAGTACCTTGTCGAATCCATCTGATCATATGGCGACGATGTCGCTGACCATGGAGATTAACAGCCTTGTCTCGTTGGGCGATGTCCTGGCGCGCATTAATCAACTTTCCAATGTGATCGAAGTTCGGCGCTCACATCAGGGGCCCGGTGATGACCATCCTCGACATTGATTTGACGCAAGCCAGCCCGGTTGAGCGCATTCGCTATTTAATGGCGCGTTTGCGCCAACCTGAGATCGGTTGTCCATGGGATCAAAAGCAGGATTTTAAAAGCATCGCTCCCTTCACCATCGAAGAAGCCTACGAAGTGGCGGACACCATTGCCCGCGATGATTTTGCGCATCTGAAAGAAGAATTGGGTGATCTGTTTTTTCAGGTGGTGTTTTATGGCCAGATGGCGGAAGAGCAGGGCTACTTTAATTTCGATGAAGTGATGCAGGAACTGGAAAACAAGCTGGTGCGGCGTCATCCCCATGTATTCCCTGCCGGCACGTTGGAGAGCAAAATCCATTCCGGTCAACAGATCGAAGAGCACACCATAAAAGCCAGCTGGGAAGCGATTAAACATCAGGAAAAAGCGGAGAAGAAACAACTGGGGGAATCGTTGCTGGATACCGTACCGGGCGGTATGGCACCCGTGAAACGTGCCCACAAAATTCAGTCAGTGGTCGCCAAGAAAGGGTTTGATTGGCAAGATCCACAATTGGTAATGGATAAGCTAGAGGAAGAAATCCGGGAATTGGCGGTCGAAGTAAGAGCCTGCGCTCCGGTGGCGAAGATTGCGGATGAGTTGGGTGATCTGATGTTTTGTTGCGTCAATCTGGCCCGGCATTATAAGCTGGATCCGGATATGGTCATGATTCAAGCCAATCACAAGTTCGAAAAGCGATTTCGTTTACTGGAGAAATCATTGAAAGATCAGAGCATTAGCCTGGATGATGCCTCATTGGGTCAAATGGAACAGGAATGGCAAAAGGCCAAGCAATACGATGAATAGCCGTGTATTAGTCGATAAATTCGGACGTAAAGTGGACTATGTTCGCATATCGGTCACCGACCGATGTGATTTTCGCTGTGTCTATTGCATGGCTGAAGAGATGACCTTCCTGCCCCGCCAACAAATCCTGACATTGGAAGAACTTTATCGCATCGGAAAAGCCTTCGTTGATTTGGGCGTCAGGAAAATCCGCCTGACCGGTGGAGAGCCTTTAATTCGGCGTGATGTTTTAACCCTGGTGAAGCATCTGGGTTCACTGAACGATTTGCAACACCTGGTGCTGACAACCAATGGATCACAATTGCCCGTGATGGCCAAACCCCTGCACGAGTACGGCGTACGCCGGATCAATGTCAGCCTGGATAGCCTGGACCCGGAAAAATTTCGGCAGCTTACCCGCACCGGGGACCTGAAGCGCGTGTTGGCCGGGATCGATGCGGCCTCGGAGCAGGGGTTCGACTCCATTAAAATTAATACCGTGATTTTGAAGGGCAGGAATGACGATGAAATACTGCCCCTTGTGGAATACGCCCGTGAACGTCATCTGGACATCACCTTTATTGAGGAGATGCCTTTGGGGGCGATATCCGAACACGGTCGCAAAGAATGTTTTATGCCCTCCGCAGAGGTGCGAAAAATCATCGAGCAACGCTATCCATTGCAAACCCGCATCGAAAACAGTGGTGGTCCAGCGCGCTACTATGGCTTTGCTGACAGCCGCTCGAAAGTGGGTTTTATTTCTCCCCACAGTCATAACTTTTGTGGTGATTGCAATCGGGTTCGCGTGACCGCGGAAGGGCGCTTATTATTGTGCCTCGGTAATGAACACTCTGTGGATTTGCGATCGGTTGTGCGCAGCACGGACGATGACGAGATATTAAAACAAGCCATTATTAAGGCTATGGATCTGAAGCCTGAGCGTCATTATTTTGATTTGGAAGACGAACCCCAGATCGTACGCTTTATGAATATGACCGGCGGCTGATCCTGTTGCAGGGCAAGTCGTACCGGGTTAAGCAATCGAATTACTAAGGTGGAATAACGTGAGTGCATCTGAAGAATTTATGTCATTGAAAATAGCCGTTTTAACTGTATCGGATACCCGCGATGAAGACACCGATACCTCCGGCAATCTTCTGGTAGAAAGCTTGATTGCCGCCGGTCATGAGCTGGTCGAAAAGAAAATCACCACCGATGATATTTATAAAGTGCGCGCCATTGCGTCACAATGGATTGCCTCAACCGAAGTGGAAGTCATTTTAATTACAGGGGGGACCGGGTTCTCGGGCCGGGATTCTACGCCAGAGGCGATGTTGCCTTTGTTTGATAAGCAAATTGAAGGTTTCGGTGAACTATTCCGTCAGATTTCCTATAACGATATTGGCACCTCTACAATCCAGTCGCGGGCGGTTGGCGGATTAGCCAACCACACTGCCGTGTTTTGTATCCCCGGTTCCACTAACGCCTGTCGTACCGCTTGGGATGGCATTATTAAACAGCAGTTGGATGCGCGCCATAAGCCCTGTAATTTTGTCAAACTGATTACGGTGCATCGTGATCTGGTGGCTGCGGATTGCGAGACGCGTGGTTGAGAGAGACAGAACGAGCAGGTTCAAATAAAGTGAATCAAACTCAAAGTCGCCCCGGTTTAATGCCGGTTGATCTAGCCTTAGAAAAGCTGTTGGCGGATGCCCAGGTGGATCGGGCCATAGAAACCATAGCGCTGACCCAGGCTCTGGGGCGCGTGTTGGCACAGGATGTTCACTCCACTGTAGACGTACCTCCTGCACCCAATAGTGCGATGGACGGTTATTGCTTCCGGTTCCAGGATTACGCAGCAGACAAACCCCTTCCCGTTATACAACGTATTACTGCAGGCGCGGTCAGTGCACCGCTGCAAGCCGGTACGGCGGCCCGCATATTTACCGGTGCAGAGTTGCCTATTTATGCGGATACGGTGGTGATGCAGGAAGAAACGGTGGTGACGGAAAACGGGGATGAAGGGCCGCTGCTGCAGATACTGGAGCCACCACAGAAAGCCCAAAATGTGAGACCTCAGGGGCAGGATATTGCGCTCGATCAAAGGGTATTAAAGCAAGGTAAGCGTTTACGGCCACAGGAGCTGGGGCTGTTGGCTTCAATTGGCGTCGACTCGGTCAAAGTGTATAAAAAATTACGGGTGGCAATAATGTCGACGGGCGACGAATTAATTGAGCCCGGACAGCCACTGCAAGCCGGACAGATTTACAATTCTAATCGCTTTACCCTGATTGGATTACTGGAAAATCTGGGTCTGGAAATTTTGGACCTGGGCATTGTCGCAGATGATTTACAAGATACTCTGCGAGCGTTGAAGCGTGCCACGGAGGCGGATGTTATTATTAGTAGTGGCGGTGTATCGGTAGGGGATGCAGATCATGTCAAAAGTGCACTTCAGCAATCGGGTGATCTGGCCTTTTGGCATCTGGCGATCAAGCCCGGAAAGCCATTCACCTATGGACGTGTGGCAGGAACGCCCTTTTTGGGTTTGCCTGGCAATCCGGCAGCGGTATTCGTCACATTCTGTCTTCTGTGTCGACCCTGGCTGCTAAAAGCTCAGGGGGCAGATAATTATGCCCCTCTTTCCATGTCGGTTCCGGCTGCATTCAGTATTAATAAACCGGGGCGCAGGCAAGAGTACTTGCGCGCGCGATTAGTACCGGGTGATAACGGTGTGCACGCAGAAATTTATCCCAATCAAAGCTCCGGCGTGTTGTCCTCCGCAAGTTGGGGTAATGGTCTGGTCGAAATTGCTATTAACACCACGGTTGGAAAAGGGGATATGGTGAGGTTTATCCCCTATGAAAGCTTTAGTTAAGCCGGCGTACTGGAACCCGCACCGGGGTTCTATCTATATTTCGCCAACTTGTCGATATAGGACTGCATAGCCTGATCGGCAGACAGTCCTTTTACAGCTTCCCAGGCTGAATATTTTGCCCTGCCGACGAAGTTGGTGAGTCCGGGCTTTTTACCTTTTACATCCCCTTCGGTCGCTTGTTTATATAATGCATAAAACTGCAGTTTCAGATCATTTTCGGGCTTGAAATCCCCGTCACCGGATTGCACGAATTTAACGGCATCTTCGAATTGTTGTTTTAGTTCTGACATCTTTTTACACCTGTTTAGATCTAGGGTTCGGTTAGTTATTGTCTGCGATCCAGGCATTATGCCTCATCACCAGAGCGCTGACATTAGCACCAGCGCCAGCCCGTGCGTTAAGTTCTGTCGGCCGCTGTTTTATCAACCTGATATGTCGAATCGATCTAACCTTAAACTGGTCAAGGTGCTTGAAAAAGAGCACGATGGAAAGGCCTTTAACAATTAGGGAGACAGATTATGGACTCAGTTTATTACTCGATGTGCAGCCTTTTCAAACAGTTGGGTTTACCGCACGAGCCGGAACAGGTTGACGAGTTCATCGCTCATCACAAAGCCGTCTCGGATGGTGTGTCGATAGATCAGGCGCCGTTCTGGAACGACTCTCAGTCGCAGTTTTTGAAAAGCGCAATTGAAGACGATTCGGTGTGGAGTGAAGCGGTCGATCAATTAGATGCCCGACTCCGATATTAACCCCGTTTTTGACTTACTCAGGCCGATTTGAAGCAGTTGAGTTAAATTTTGTGACTGACTTGTCAGTCATGGCCATTTTGTCGTGGTCCCGTGTGGACGGCCCAGAATTAGACAATTAGGATAAAGATTCGACTACACCGTCGCATAGACGACGCTATAAAACTAATAAAGAAGTAAATATTGATGAATCAACATCGTTTGATAAATGAGGGCGTGACGCCGCTTGCCTCACTGAATCTCGGTTCTTTGAAAAAACCCTATGTTGCATTAATGATGGAGGTGATCGGTCGCGCTCTGGAAGCGTCCAGCCAAGTTGATGAGCGTATACAGAAAGAAGTAGCACGTCTGCCCGCAGGCTTTGTATTTGACATGCGTGCGCTGCCTTCCGGGCCGTGTTTTGTTATGCAAAAAGTGGGGGAAAGCAATCTAAAATATCTGGGCAGTGAATCTGAACTTCCTTCCGACACGTCGTTAAAATTCAAACACCTCACCCATGCGTTTTTAGTGCTGTCTTTTCAAGAAGGCACCGCGCAGGCATTTGCAAATGACCGTTTGCTAGTCGACGGGGAAATAGCACATGCAATGAAATTGGTCCGCTGTTTAAACCGCATGGAAAGTTTAATACTGCCGAAGTTAATCGCGCAGCGCGCACTAAAACGTTATCCCGATATAACGTTGGGGCAGAAACTGTCTGCAGGCGGTCGAATCTATAAGCAATTGGTTAAAAACCTGGTAAAGGGTAAAAACAATGTCTAAGGCGTATTACGAATTTTTCTGTCCGGTAAAAATAGTTGCGGGTAATGCCGCGCTGGAACATATTCCTCACGAGCTTCGTACCCTGGCCGCGACCCGGCCCATGATTATCACAGATAAAGGCGTACGCGGGGCGGGTTTAATCGATCACGTGCTTAATGCCTTTGCTGAAAGCGGCATGGATATTATCGAGATTTACGATGACGTACCTCCAGATTCTTCCACCCAGGTGGTGAAAGACATTGCAAAGATTTACCGTGATCAGCATTGCGATTCGATTATCGCGGTGGGGGGTGGATCCGTTATTGACACCAGTAAAGGGGTTAATATTCTGGTCTCTGAGAATAGTACAGACTTGAGTGAATTTTCAGGCGTGGGTGTTTTGACTAAACCGCTAAAACCGTTTTTTGTCGTGCCTACCACCGCCGGTACCGGCTCTGAAGTGACACTGGTCGCGGTTATTTCGGATTTGGAGCAGGGCGTAAAGTTACCGTTCACGTCGTATTTTTTACTGCCTAATGCCGCCATTCTGGATCCACGCATGACGTTAACATTGCCACCGCATATCACGGCAATGACGGCAATGGATGCAATGACTCATGCAATCGAATCCATTACCGGACTGGCCAGCAATCCGATCAGTGATGCCTATGCCATGTCGGCGATAAAAAAGGTGAGTGAAAATCTGATTGCGGTTCTGGATAAACCGGACAACGCGGATGCTCGCCTTGAATTGGCGCAGGCTTCAACCATGGCGGGAATCGCGTTTTCCAATTCAATGGTGGGGCTGGTTCATTCACTGGGGCACTCTCTGGGGGCATTGTGTCATTTACCCCACGGTCTTTGCATGAATTTATTTCTGCCTTATGTTCTGGAATACAATCTGGAATCACGCGGAGACGTGATTGGTGAGTTGCTGCTGCCGTTAGCCGGAGCGGATGTTTATGCGGCGACACCGGCTGCCAAACGGCCTGCAAAAACCATCGAGACGTTATGTGATATTCGCGATGAACTTTATTTACGTTGCAAGTTACCACGTAGGTTATCAGAAACCGGTAAGGTGTCTCGCGACCAGTTGGCACGGATTGCGGAGATGGCCCTGGACGATGGTTCGATAATCATGAATCCGATGGAGGTCGATCTGAGCGACGCCATGGCCGTATTGGAAAAGGCTTGGTAACCCATTCAAGTGATCAGAGCATGCAAAAGTGAAGGTGCTATACAGCACCTTCGAATTCTTTCTTATCCAGAGCGGGGCCGGTGAAATTGGCACGCTTGCCGCCAGCAGGAGAATAAGCGGATAACTTTTTCTGTATCTCTTCCCGGCTGACGTAAACGACGCTTTTGGGTAATGCTGCCCGGGCTAGTATTTTTTTCTTCTTCAGGTGTGTTTCTATGAACTTGATCATGCCGGAACCTCAACTTTAAGTGGGGTGTTTTACATATCCTTTGCCATCTCTAGGTTTTGCTTCGAGTTTGGCCACCCGCAATAGCCGCGTCCTTTCGATAGGTTACACAAATGGTGCTTGGTTAATATTTGCTCTGATGAACCCAGTTTAATCCTTATCGGCAAGGTTTTGTTATGCCTAAAGCCTTAAAGTGTTAATGGTGTCAAAATACGGCACTCGGAGTGCTTAGATTTGTGATGCAGTTATCATTATGGTCAAAAAGTGACCTGTTTTGTCACCTATCTTGAGTAGGGAAAGGACGCTTACCGGCTAAATTGATTTGGTTGATGCGTTAATCGTGTTACTTAAATAGAAGAAGACGGGCGGTGGAAGTGTGTGATTATGAGTCGTGACCGCAATTTTGATGATCTGGCGGAGTTGTTCGCCGGGCGTATCTACAGTGGAAGCAAAGGTCGCATCCGTTTAGCGCTATTGGAAAGAGACCTGCTGGAGGTGATGCCGGACCTGTTGCAGCCGGCTCGCGGGTTGCAGGTTCTGGATGCAGGCGGAGGGGTTGGGCAGTTCAGTCAGCGGCTGGCTTTGGCAGGGCATCAGGTGTGTCTCTGCGATCATTCAGAGCGTATGCTGGCGGCGGCGAAGCAAGCCAGCGCTAAGGCCGGTACAAGTACGAATATGCGCTTTGTTCACGCAGCAATTCAAGATCTGGACACCTCATCAATGTCCTACGATCTGGTGTTGTGCCATGCTGTGTTGGAGTGGACGCAGGAACCCCAAGTGGTGATAGAGCAACTACTGCGGCTGCTAAGACCGGGCGGCGTCTTGTCGTTGATGTTCTTTAATCTTCATTCGACGGTTTTTCGCAGTCTGATTAGGGGTTATCTTGATAAAGCTTTGCAGGGAGATTTCAAGGGGTCCGGCCAGGGTTTGACCCCGGTCAATCCGCTGGAGCCGCAGTGGGTTCTGGAGCTTCTGCAGCGTAGGGACGTTTCAGTATTCATTAAAAGTGGTATAAGAGTATTTCACGATTACATGCATAAGGATGTTCGTGATCGCAGAAATGAAAGCGATATCATGGAACTGGAAATGCGCTATTCCCGACTTGAACCCTATCGTTCAATGGGCCGGTACTATCATATAGTTGCAGGGAAAAGCGTTGAGACCTGAATAAGGAATCTGAATGAGTATTGTGGTTAAACTTTTTCGCCTATTGCCGGTGCTGCTGATTGTCGCCCTTGCGGTGGCATGGTCATTTCCGTTGTTAGCGTTCGGTGCCCGTAAAGAGCTGTGGAGCTTTCAGACAGCGTTCTTTTTATTGGCCGGATCTGCGGTGACTGCAGCCGTGCTATTGGCGGTCAGCGGCACTGCGCTATTGATGGCGATACGTCGTAAAAACGACAGAGCGAAACATCGGGCGATACTGCTTATTCTGGTACTGAGTATCCCGGTCGGTATTTTGTTTAATTTCGGAATCAAAGCCTCCCAGGCACCCGTGATCTACGATATTTCTACGGATTGGGAGAACCCGCCGGATTTTCTCGATCTTGAGGGGCAGCGGCCAAAGGATGCGAACCCACTGCAAACGGCGGCTGAGGTGAGCGCCTTACAGTCTGAATTTTATCCGGATATTGTCAGTAAAACGGTGGCGGGTGATCCATTGGCGGTTTTTGAAAAGGTACAAAAAGCGGCTGACGAAATGGATTGGAAGCTGTTTTTAAGTGATCCGTCTCAGGGGCGTTTGCAGGCGGTGGATAAAACCTTCTGGTTTGGCTTTAAGGATGACGTCGTGGTGCGTGTTAAAGCTGTCGATTCTGCCCATTCCATCGTGGATGTGCGCTCAGTAAGCCGAGTTGGTAAAGGGGATATCGGCAAAAATGCGGAGCGAATAAACCATTTTCTCAGTCTGATTGATTAATTTCTGTGCAGCAGTGGCGTAACCCGCTGCCTTGTCTATGATTTAAGCATGGGCGTCCTGTTGTCCATATCGAACGCCTGTTCTATCCCGATCAGGACGGGCAGACTCTGACAGGGCATAAGTAATTAATTAATATGCAGATATCAGGTAAACCGGTTGCACTGACCCTGAAACAGGCCGTATGGCTTTTTTTTGTGCTCTGTCTTTTATGTTTGACGTGCACCGCGAAAGCCGCGGGGCTTGAGCTTACGCCTGGGTTGGGTCGTGTTTCCCCCGCACAACACATTGATTACCTTGAAGACGCCCGCAACCGTCTCGGTGTTACGGACCTGTTGCATCAGGGCGGTGCTTTGCCGTGGCAGGCGCTGCAGGACGATGTGCCCGGCTTTGGCTTTAGCGACACCCCTCACTGGCTGCGCATTCCGGTGCGTGTTTTCGATACGGAGATACCCTGGTATCTGGAAGTTGCCTACCCCCATCTGGATTACCTGGATATCTATTTCGTTGTTAACAATCAGCTAATTGAACAACACCATATGGGCGACACGTTGCCGTTTTACGACCGTCTGCGTGTGTACCGCAGCTTTCTGGTGTTGATTCCAAGTGCGGAAAAGCTGACAGCGCTGAACGGTGATTTTGACGGTACATTGGAGGTTTATTTTCGTGTCCAGACGCAAGGGATACTTAAGGTGCCGGTGACGTTCTGGGAACAAAATGCATTCTGGAAAAAAGAACAGGTCACCATGATGGTGAAAGGAGGTTATTTCGGGCTGTTACTGATTATGGCTCTTTATAATTTCGTTCTGTTTTTTGTAGTGCGTTTGCGCAGCTATCTTTTCTATGTCGTCTATGTGCTGTTTATTGGCTTATACGGTTTCAGCATGGAGGGTTTTGGCTACCAATACCTATGGCCGGATTACCCTGGGTGGCAGGAAGTCAGTGCCATGATGTTCCTGCTGTTTTCGACCATGTTTCGCTGTGTCTTTACCATGGGCTTTCTGGAGCTTAAACAGCGTTGGCAGCCCGGATATAACTTTTTAATGGCATTGGTGAGCAGCAGTTTGCTACTGCTGATTCTGTCTGTCTGGCTGCCTTATAATCTGACGGTGCGATTGGTGACGGTATTGGTAATCCCGTCCACGTTATCCTGTCTGGTGATCGGAATCGTTTTGTATTTCAAGGGATTCTCTTCGGCTCGTTACTTTGTGATTGGCTGGTTGATGTATTACCTTGGGGCGTTGGCTGCTATTTTTTCGAATATTGGCCTAATAGCGATAAATGACCTAACCGAAAACTTACTGTATTTCGGTGTGGTTGCCGAAATAATTCTGTTTTCGTTGGCGCTGGCAGACAGGATTAATCAGGAACGACGCCAGAAAGTTGCAGCCCAGAACCAATCTATTTCAAATCTGGAGCGTTACAAAAGTCTTTATGACAACGCCATTGAAGGGGTTTTTCAATGTTCGGTGGATGGTAAATTGAAAGGTGCAAATCCGGCAATGTCCACCATGCTGGGGTATTCCGATGCGGAGGAATTAATTCAGGTGTTTAACATTAAGGGCCTGGATTCTTTTTTTGATGCCATGCACTTTAACGAATTTAATCAGGCGCTGGCGCATAATGGCCGGGTGCAGAATTATGAAATGAAAGGTTTCCGCAGCGATGGCCAGGTGTGCTGGTTGTCGGTGTCTGCCCAGGTGGAAACGGGGCTGGAAGCCGGGGATGAGCGCGTCATCAACGGCTTTGTGTTCGACATTACTCAGCGCAAGCGCAGTGAGGAGCAATTGCTGTTTTTGTCGCGTCATGACCCCCTGACCGGATTGGTTAACCGTAGAGAATTTGAAGGACGCTTGGAGCAGGCGTTGGATGACGTCAGGAAAAAGCACGAGGTCCATACTTTCCTTTTGCTGGATTTGGATCAGTTCAGGTTGATCAACGATTCCTGTGGGCATGTCGCTGGAGACGAACTTCTGAGACAGGTTACTTCGCAGTTGCGCGCCTTGACCCGGGGAGGGGATGTTTTGGCCCGCCTGGGCGGGGATGAGTTTGCTATTTTGTTGTCGAACTGCGGGATTGAGAATGCCAGGGCCGTGGCGGATAAGGTGCGGATCAAAATACAGGACATGCGATTTGCGTGGGATAACAGAGCGTTTGATCTGGCCGGTAGCGTCGGCTTGGTGAGCTTGAACGACGAAATTGGTTCAGTGAAGGAGCTGATTAACAAGGCCGATGCTGCCTGTCATTCGGCCAAGGAATCCGGTCGTAACCGGGTGCATGTATTCGATCCCGCGGATACGGTGCTGGCTAGTCAACAAACCCAGATGCAATGGGCCGCTCGCATAACGGAAGCCCTGGAACATGATTTGTTTGAATTGCATGTTCAGCCAATCATACCAACTCGCAGTGAATTGATTCATAAAAGCAGCTTTGAAGTGTTATTGCGTCTGCGCTACCGCAATGAGTTGGTCTTTCCCGGCAGTTTTTTGCCGGCAGCGGAACGCTATAATCTAATGCCGAAGGTCGATCGCTGGGTGGTACGCAACGTCTTTTCCTGGCTGCATAAGAATCCGGAAAAAGCCGCGACGCTGGCGGATGTTGCGATTAATCTTTCCGGCTTGACTCTGGGGGATGAGGGCTTCGCGGATTTTTTACATCACCAGTTTAACGAATTCAGAATTGCCCCGGAAAAAATCTGTTTTGAAATTACCGAAACCATCGCAGTGACCAACCTTTCCACCACCATTCAATTTATTGATAAGTTCCGAGGTATTGGCTGTAGTTTCTCGTTGGATGATTTTGGTAGCGGTTTTTCTTCTTATGGTTATTTAAAAAACCTGCCGGTGGATTATCTGAAAATCGACGGCACCTTTGTGCGGGACCTTGAGCACAACGAAATTGATCGCGCCATGGTTGAATCCATCAACCGAATCGGTCATGTGATGGGTAAAAAGACGATTGCCGAGTTTGTGGAGAATGACCGAATTCTGGCGTTGTTACGGGAATTGGGCGTGGATTACGCGCAAGGCTATGGCATATCCAAACCCTTTCCCATCGATCAGATCAGCGCTCAACGTTATGCAGGCTAAGTATTTATTCCGCTAGATCGTCCATCACTGCCCGTAAAAATCGCGCCGCCTCGCCGCCGGTCACCACCCGGTGATCGAAGCTCAGACTGAGTGGCATAAAGCGGTGGCTGGCGAAACCGTCTGCGTGGCTAATGACGCAAGGGTATATTTTACCGGCTCCTAATATCGCCACCATTGGCGGCATAACCACAGGATTACCGTAACGCCCGGCAATGGTGCCGTAGTTGGATAGGGTGATCGTGGCACCACTCATTTCCCGTGGTGGAATTGTCCGTTTTTTCACGTCGGCACGTATGCGTGTCAAACCATCTCGTAAGTCATCCTGAGTGCGAGTGGTGATGTTACGCAATACGGGGACAAACAAACCGTCCGGGGTGTCCACCGCAATGCCCAGATCCACTTTTTCAATCAACCGAAGACTGTCATTTTCGTTGTCATACCAGGCATTGAGGGTGGGTTCCTGAGTGCAGGCCCGCCCCATGGCCCGCACAAGCCGCATGGTAATGTCTTCGCCCTGTTGCCAGTGCTCCACATCCACGTCGTCCTGTATGGTCACTTTGACGACTTCTGCGTGAGCTTTGGCCATGTTGCGTGCCATGCTGCGGCGGACGCCCCTAAGCGGGGTTGCTTCACCTAGGTCTTCTGTTAAACGTGCTGCCCGTTCCACATCGTCACTGGTGATCATGTGATGATTACCGGTGCCGGTAATATGGTTGATATCCACTTTCAAGCGTTTCGCCAAGGCACGAATTGCCGGCGTGGCCAAGGGCACCGCAGGTGCTGCTTTATAGGCGCTGCCGATAATAAATTGCTCTCTTTCCGACCCCGCCTGACTGGTTTCCATTTTGCCCACTACGGTTCCACTGTCTTCCTGTTCTTCACCCTGGAATTCCAGAAGGGGTTCGCCGGTGTGAATAAGGTCGCCTTCCTTTCCAAAACAGGCTGCAATTATTCCGTCCTGCGGCGCGGGAATATCAACAATGGCTTTTGCTGTTTCGACCGAGACCAGGGTTTGACCGGTTTCTACCGGATCGCCGGGCTTGATGTGCCATTCAACAATTTCAGCTTCCTGTAATCCTTCTCCCAGGTCGGGCAATTTAAAATATTTCATGAACGCTCCCCGGATGTCATGAGGGTCGCTTTGGCCGCATTTACGATATCGCCAACATTGGGTAGGTAATCGTCTTCGCGCCGGAAATAGGGCATTGGTATATCGTACCCGGCGACTCTGGCAGGCGGCGCTTTTAATGCGTTGAAGGCCAGCTCATTCAATGATGCAATGATTTCTGCCGCTACTCCGCAGTGCCTGGCCGCTTCCTGTATAACAACGCAATGCCCGGTTTTTTCGACTGAAGACACCAGCGTGTCTGTATCCAGGGGGCTAATAGTGGCGACGTCTATCACTTCCGCAGAAATACCTTGTTGTTCCAGTGTTGCCGCCGCTTGCAGTGTTTCGTGTATCAATGCTCCCCAGCTAATGAGGGTAATATCATTGCCTTGCCTCAGGGTGTAGCAGGTGTCCAGGGGTAAGCCGACCCCATCATCATAAATTTCCTGCTTGACCATACGATAGATACGCTTTGGCTCCAGAAACACCACCGGGTCGGGATCTTCGATCGCACTTAACAGCAAACCGTACGCACGGGTCGGCGAGGAGGGGATGACCACCCGCAGACCCGGGATGTGTGCGAACAGCGCCTCGGTGCTTTCGGAGTGATGCTCAGGCGCGTGAATACCTCCACCGTAGGGTGCGCGTAGTACCATGGGGCAATGCAGGCGACCCCGGGTTCGGTTACGCAGTCGTGCCGCGTGAGACACCATGTGCTCCAGGGTGGCGTAGATAAAGCCCATAAACTGTATCTCGGCCACCGGTCGCAGATTTTGTGCGGCCATGCCGACGCTGATTCCAGCGATCAGCGTTTCCGCCAACGGCGTGTCCATTACCCGCTTGCAACCGAAACGGTCTTTAAGACCGATAGTGGCGCGAAAAACGCCGCCGTTATTTGCAACATCTTCTCCCAGCACCACCACATTTTCATCCGCAATCATGGCGCGGTGTAACGCCAGGTTAATCGCTTCAATCATGGTCACGATATGAGCCGTTACGTTGTCGGGTGCGTCGTTAGACAGTTTCAGGTTATCCGGGGATTCATGCATACCCATTTTATTCACCTCGCTGTGCAGTTGTTTGCTTGGCAAGTGCTTTGTTCTTTTGGGTCAACAGCGCAGGCGGAAGCTCTTCGTACAGATAATCAAACAGATCCGTGACCGGCTGTTTGGGCAATTTCAGGTAAGCCTGTACGGCTTCCTCCACCGACTTTTTGCTTTCGCTAATCAATGCCTGTTCGCGGCTTTCATCCCAGGCGTCTATCTGATGAAGGTAGGATTGCAGCCGTTTAACCGGCTCTTTTTTCCAGGCTTCATTAACCTCTTCGTGGCTTCGGTAGCGGGTGGCGTCGTCGGCGGTGGTATGGTCACCCAAGCGATAGGAGACCGCTTCAATCAGCGTGGCCCCCTTACCCTGGTGGGCTTTTTTAGTTGCATATTGCACCGCATCAAACACCGCACAGACATCATTGCCGTCTACCTGAAAACCCTCGATACCGGCGGCCACGGCTTTTTGTGCGATGGTTTTAGCACCGGTTTGAATCTGACGGGAAACGGATATTGCCCACTGGTTATTGTTGACCACCACCACCAGGGGTAATTGCCAGACACCGGCCAGGTTAATGGATTCGTAAAAATCCCCGCGTGAGGTTGCGCCTTCGCCACAGGTGACCAGGGCACAGCGTTTTTGGTTGCGGATTTTAATGGCGCTGGCGATGCCGGCGGCATGGGTTACCTGGGTAGCGATGGGAACGCAGTTAGGAAAGTCTTCATGAGCAATGCCTTCAAAATAATTTCCCCATTCGTCTCCACCCCAATACTGCATCTGTTGTTGCAACGAAACACCGCGCGCCAGTTGCGTGGCTTGATCGCGATAATAGGGGACAAAAACATCGGTATCGGCCAACGCATACCCAATGCCGGTGCCAATCGCTTCCTGGCCCAGGCAAGACGCGTAAGTGCCCATTTGCCCGGTTCGCTGCAGCGCAACCACCCGTTGATCGAAGGTGCGGGTCAATACCATATGCCGGTATAACGATTGCAGTAGCTCCGGTTCCTGCAGGGCTTGCGGCAGACTCATTGTAAGAGCGCCTTCAGCATCAATGAATTGGTGTGGATGGTAAGGTTCAGTGGTGTATTGCATGACTTACTCCTGCAACGCTGTGCCGTAAAGAATTTCTTCGGCTAATTGATCTGCGATGGTTGACGGGGGCGCGTTTTGGTCTTTTGCCCGCTTAAATATTTCTTGTAGAGTTTCGCTGATGCCCCAGGTTTTTTGCACGATATCGCTGTGAGATGCCCGCTTAAGGCCAAGGGACACCTGAATTAATCCGCCGGCATTAATGACATAATCCGGCGCGTAAAGAATGCCTTTCTCATGCAATTGTTGACCGTGTTCTACTGCACTTAATTGATTGTTTGCGGAACCGGCGATAATGTCGCAATGCAATTCAGGCAGCGTCAGGCTGTTAATGACACCGCCTAAACCACAGGGTGACAAAATATGGCAGTGGGCGGCATGGAATTGCTCCGGAGCTAGCGGTTCGGCCTGAAACGCTATGCGTGCTTGATGCAATTTTTCAGAATCAATATCCGATACCAGTAAACGGACGCCTTCTTTATGCAATAAGGACGCGAGACTGAATCCGACATTGCCGATGCCCTGAATGGCGACGGTTAGCCCGTGCAGATCAGAGTTTCCGTATCGCTGTAGTGCCGCCGCTTTCATCCCTGCCAGAACCCCCAGTGCTGTATTGGGGGAGGGGTCGAAGCCATCATTATTACTGCCGGATAAATGCGGGGTGACCTGTCCTACTTCGTCCATATCTTCAAGGCTGGTTCCGCTATCAACGGCTGTGATGTAGCGTCCACCCAATTCATTGACGAATTTACCGAATGCGCGGTAAAGGGCTATACGATCGAAGGGGTGTGCGGGTTTAATGATAACGGCCTTACCGCCCCCTTGGGGGACTTTCGCCAGCGCTGCTTTATAACTCATCCCCTTTGCAAGGCGAATGGCATCATCTATAGCCGCGTTATCGGAGGGGTATGCGATGCAGCGGCATCCTCCGAGTGCGGGACCGAGTTTGGTGTTGTGGATGGCGATAATGGCTTTTAATTGTGAGTCAGTGTCGGACTTGAAATGCAGCTCACCAATATGAGACTGCTGAATTTTATCGAATAGTGTTTGAGGAACCGCTTCAGAGACTGAATCAGTTATAACATCAGGCATAACAAACTCCTTCCAAACTTGGGTGGGGTAACACCCGGTGTTTTTCCGGTTAGGCGCAGACTGTTGGATCGCAACAAACTGCACGAAAATCAGACTTGTTATTAAAATATAATGGATATATTCAGGAATGCCGAATGAGTTTTAGAAAATCAGCGAGCGGGTTTTGATAAAAGCGTTCAACCCATTGATGGTAAAGGACAATCAGTCGGTTGTTGTTTTGTAACTGGAAGCCCGCTGCACAAGGGAGAACTCAAACGGTTATAACCGTTTGAGTATAAAAACACGAATCAGTAAGGGAAGGGGTTATTAAAGCTGACCGGGATTGAATAACCGGGCACACTGATTTGTTCCCGCGAAATCTGTAATTGTTCTCCCTCAATCTCGGGCTCTCCGAAGCGATAAATAGACGGTGGTATTTCGGTTAATACCCGGTCTTTATATTCAATTTGTCGTTCAATAATCGCATCTTGTTTCTGTTGGTATGCCGTCCATTGTGCGGAGCTGTATCGGTTCTGTAGAAAGTCGTGGCACCAATGCTGAGACAACAGAACCGCACTGGCGTTGTTACCACCAAACCCCTTGGCGTTGATAAGCGCACCCTGGTAATGATTTTTCTCAAATTGTTGGTGCTGATTGCTCAGCAACAAATTGGAGCGATGAACGTCATCTGCAAAAGAGGTGGATGTCGTAATGCCCGGAATAATCTGATGATGTAATGCGCCCAGTGCTGCTGATAACTGATCGCCACCGGCAACGCCAATGGAGTGCCCCAGAAAACATTTCACTGCGGCCACCGGCCAGTGTTCAATTCCGAAAGCCAGAGCCAGTTCGTTGAGGATGTGTGATTCCGTGACCCGGTTTTGCGGGGTACCGGTTCCGTGAGCCATAACAAAACTGCGCTTGAGACCACCAACCGAACCCAGCGCTTGTTGTAAATCATTCAAGGCCTGGCCAACAGTTAAGTAGTTGCCGACACCCGGTGCGGATATAGACCGCTTGATACCGTCCGCATGGACATAGACAGAGGGCACAGCGCCGTAAACGGTTGCTCCTAATTCCATGGCGAGTTCATCGCTGCACACCATGAAAAACTGTGAAGACTCTGCGATAGTGAAGCCGCAGTTATTGGCAAACGGGCGGCAAGCGCGCCGGTGATCCACCGGACCGTTATTTCCATCCAGTTTACTCAGGCCCTCGTCTTCAGCCAGTGCGCTCATTGCGCGATAACCTTCCATCACTTCCTGAAGAATGGGTGCTTCACTGGCACCGACAAATACAATTTGTGCTTGCCCGCTTTGAATATCTTCGACCGCTTTTTGCAGATTATATAAAAAAGTCGCGCAGGCCCCGACCATGGCCCCGGTGCTGCCGATATTGCCCAGCATGTATGCGTTAATAAAATTAGCGGTCATATCGGGGAAGCCCATCGGGCATTGTTTGGAGCTGACACGTTTGCCTTGCAAATTGCTGCGCAGCATTCCACCGCTGCCCATTTCATCCAATTGTCCCATCGCGCTGCTGGCGTAAACACAGATTTTTTCAGGTGCGACAGTGTCCAGGACCGTATTCCAGTCCAGGCCGGAGGAGCGCAGTGCGTCACTGGCAGCGTACACGGCTAATTGCAATCCGCGCGGATGATTGCGGGAATTATAGGTGTCGCCGGGGTTAAATCCGGCAGGTACTTGCCCGGCCGCTTTCACCGGATAAGATTGTTGGTCCTGAATCAAAAACTCGCCGGGCTGGTGTGTGGTAACGGTGACGCTGCCATCTGAATTGGATGTTAGAGCCCAGTGCTCGGGAACAGTGGCGGGAAGATCTTTTTTCGAAAGGGTAAATTGAAACGCTTCCCCTTTCTTGTTCAATGTCATTTTTTTGTGGGAAACGGCGCGATCCACATCAAAATGAACAGGCTCGATCCTGCGTACGAGGGTTCCCGCTAAAACCTCATCCCTTGTCAGTGTGCGATCAGTACTGTTGCGCATGAGCACTGACAAGCCTTGTTCACATTCTTTTTGTTGTGCCTGAGTTAGCGCATCAAAGACCATCCGCTCAAAGCCCTGATGGTAGGAAGATCGTCCTGCCGCATTGATGCCGCCAAAACCGATAATTACTGGTAACGCTTTCAAAATCCTTGCTCCGCCGCCTGAGGGTAATGCCTGCAATAAGAGGCTAGGGAAACCATTGTAGGGCGAAAGAAATGGTTGGCTAGACTAGATGGTCATAAACGTTACAGTAAAGTGAAACCATTTGTAAAATGTAAACGGTTGTTTTAACCGGATTGGCATTTAAATGGTTGTTGCACGGGCTAAAAACGGTTTTGAAATGGCCCTTTATTTCATTAACTGATGCTGGATTCGCAAAAGGCAACCGGAATAAAGGGCATTGTAGGCATTGGTTTTGAAATGCAGTCAGTGAATGCTAAATCAGTTCGATGGCCATGGAGGTGGCTTCGCCGCCGCCAATACAAAGTGACGCAACACCGCGTTTACCACCCACACGTTTAAGTGCGTGAATTAAACTTAAAATGATTCGCGAACCGGTAGAACCGACAGGGTGACCCAACGCGCAGGCACCGCCGTGGATATTCACTTTCTCATGTGCAATGCCGTGTTTTTGCATCGCCAGCATGGTCACCATGGCAAAGGCTTCATTGATTTCGAACAAATCAACGTCGTCCACGCTCCAGCCGGTTTTAGCAAATAGTTTTTGCAGAGAACCCACCGGTGCCAGGGTGAACTCGGACGGGAGTTGTGATTGTGTGCTGTGCGCCACGATGCGGGCCAGTGGCTGCAAGCCTTTTTCTTTAGCAACGGATTCGCGCATTAACACTAATGCTGAGGCGCCGTCGGAAATGGAGCTGGCGTTAGCGGCAGTGATGGTACCGTCTTTGGCAAAGGCGGGACGTAGGCCGGGAATTTTTTCCAGGTTGGCATTGCCGGGTTGTTCATCGTCCGAGACGACAGATTCACCCTTGCGGGTAGTGACGGTGACCGGAACGATCTCCGCTTTGAAATACCCGTTTTCGATTGCGCTTTGAGCGCGTTGCAATGAGGTGATGGCAAATTCATCCATTGCTTCCCGACTCAGTTGTTCTTTGTTCGCGACATCCTGCGCGAATGCTCCCATCAAGCGACCGGTTTTAGCGTCCTCAAGCCCATCCAGAAACATATGATCTTTGATTTCGTCGTGCCCCATGCGATATCCGGCTCGCGCTTTTTCCAGGATATAGGGCGCGTTGGACATGCTTTCCATACCACCGCTAACCATAATATCGTTGCTACCTGCTTTGATCAGGTCGTGGGCCATCATGGTGGCTTTCATGCCGGAACCGCACAGTTTGTTGATGGTCGTGCAGCCACTGGCTTCCGGTAAGCCGGCTTCAAGAGCTGCTTGACGCGCCGGTCCTTGTTTCAAACCGGCCGGCAGAACGCAGCCCATTATCACTTCCTCTACATCCTGTGGCGCTATACCGGCGCGGGCGACGGCTTCGCGGATGACAACAGCCCCCAGCTCTATGGCGGTCACGGAAGCGAATGCGCCCTGGAAACCACCCATCGGCGTGCGGGCACCATTAACGATGACTACGGCATCTTCATTCATAGCTTGATCCTAAAGATTAGTGTTGGTTGAGTCGTGAAGCGCCGGATTTTAGCGGTATTTGGCCGTTTTAGCTAACTTTTGGGGCGAAGGCAGTTAGGTAGCGGGAGCTTAGAGCTTGTGCGGCAAGCCCGAATGGTGGGTGGTACTCTTCACTTTTTCACTTTGTTGACTGAGGAATCGGAGCAGGGATTCCTCGTTTACCGGCTTGCAATAAATAAAGCCCTGGGCAACATCACATTCACATTCCTGAAGGTATTTAATTTGCTCCGGCGTTTCTGTGCCTTCTGCAATTACCGATAATCCCAAGCTGTGCCCCAGTTGAATAATGGCATCGACGATGGTGCCGTTATCCGGATCTTCCAGCATATCCAGCACAAAGCTACGGTCAATTTTGATTTCGTCCATAGGCATTTTTTTCAAGTAGCTCAGCGACGAATAACCGGTTCCGAAATCGTCTATGGCTAATTGAACTCCGATCTCTTTCATGTTTTTCAGCAATTTGATGGCCAGGTCAACGTTATCCATTACTGCGGTTTCGGTGATTTCCAGCACCAGGTGTTGAGCCGGGATACCGGTTTCTTCCACCCAGCGTTTGACCGTGGCGACCATGTCTGACTGATGCAACTGGATCGGCGAGACGTTGACGGAGATCGTCAGATGTTGGAAGCCGGCTTCGTGCCAGCGTTTCAGGGCATAACAACACGCCTTTAACACCCATTCACCGATGCCGACAATGGCGCCGGTTCGTTCTGCCAGTGGAATGAATTCCGCCGGAGAAATAAGGCCTCTGTCGGGATGACGCCAGCGTACCAGCGCTTCAGCACCGCGCACTTCACCGCTAACCAGATTCACCTGGGGCTGAAACACCAATTCCATTTGATTTTGTTCAACGGCGGTTGCCAATTGGCGTTCCAGCACTTTGCTTTCGCGAATGCGTTGATCGACGTTAGCCACATAAAATTGGTAGTTGTTGCCGCCCTGGGACTTCGCCAACTGCATAACGTTCTCTGCGTTTTTCAACAATTGGTCCGCGTTTTGGGCATCGTTGGGGTAAATCGTAATGCCGATGGTGGCGGACAGCGCGATATTGTGATTGTCCAGACTGAAAGGGCGGCGCACGCTGTCCAGAACCGTCTGTGCAATATCGGCAGCCTGGTAAAGGTTGCTGATGCCCGGCAGCACCATGCCAAAAACATCACCGCCAACCCGTGCGATGGTATGGCTGGGTTCCAATTCTGCGCGGAATCGATCCGAAAGTGTCAGCAATATTTTGTCGCCGGCGTGATAGGAATGCAGCAGGTTCACGGATTTGAAATCATCCAGCGCGCAATAGAGCACCGCAAAAATTTCGTTCTGGCTGTTGGCATTCTGAATGGATTGCTCAATCCTTCGCAGCAACATATTCCGGTTTGGCAGTTCCGTGAGCATGTCATAGTTACTCAACCGTTCGACATGGGCCTCGGCTACTCTTCGCTTGCTGTTGTATTTTTCGATGGCTTTGAATAAATCATTTATTTTCTGTACCCAGGCACCCAGTTCATCATCTTCGTGGCCACTGGGCGCATCCAGTTTGTTTTGCGACGGACGCATCGGATCAATTTCTTCTAATGAACTCAGTAGTGACGTCATCGGGCGGGCAATCAAACCCTGAAAGATAAGATAGAGTACTCCGCCAAATAGCACAGCTTGAGTGAGTCCGCTGATGATATTGGTCTTGCTGCGTTCAACGAAAACGCCAGCCGCACCAGAGGGATCGACGCTCACCTCCAAATTGCCATAAACCGTTGGTTTTACCGGACCGGCTGCTTTGTCGTTGTTTTGCAGATCCAATGTATAGCTTAACTCCTGTCCGAAAATGGGGGCGATCAGAAAGCGATAGGGGATCTTATGTTTATCCCGCGAAGCCGTGGCGAGTATGGATGAGTTAGAGACGGTGATAGCCGCGTAGAAAACCGCATCGTTGCGGAACAAACCCTCAACCACGTGTTGCGCCAGAATCCGGTCACCGCGAATAGCTGCCTGGGTGGCAGGCTCTTTCATCATGGCGATGATTTCCCGGGCTTCATTTTCCAATTCGCTACGCGCCTGACGTGCATCCAGCATGATTTGTACGATACTAAGAAGAAGACCCATTAAGAGGGCTATACCCATTACGGCGAAGAAGAGCTTGTTGGATAGGCGGCTATTCAGTTTGCCCTGCATGGAAATTGTCCAGAAGAGATGGTTGTTTGTTGTTCTATTCTAATTAGGAAGAGTATCGATACAACCATCCAGAATGTCAAAGATTAAACACATCGATTTTGGGGATCATGTTGATAAAGGCAGTGAAAAATCCGGAAACTTTTGCATTAATACTGGTTTTGGCATGGTTGCCGCAAGCCGTTATCGGTGCAGGTGCAACCCCTGATCCGATCAAGGAAAGCCCGGTCGTTGCCAATCAACTGCCTGCTTCCGGTGAAGTGGCACGGCAGGAAATGCAAAATTTAATGGATCACGGCGTCCAATTGTTGGTACCCGAGCTGGTCAATTCCGGCACGTTTTACCCCTTTGCGGTAATGCTGGGGCATGATGGCAATATTCGAGTGGTTGGAACCGAGGCGGGAGAACGCACTAACCAGCCACAGGTGATGGTGGCGGCACTGGTGAAAAAATCGCAGCAGCTGGCCATCGAAAAACGCATTCGTGCGGTGGCTTTCTTTATGGACTATGTCGCTTCACGGCGTGATACCGGTTTTTCCCAGGCGGGGATTCGGGTAGAGTTGGATCACCTTCACCCCGATGCACTATCGGTGTTCGTCCCTTACAGCATTACCAGCGACAAAAAACTGAGGCTGATGACGCCTCAGTATAACAAGGGTAAGAACGTGGTGTTTTAGCCGTCAGCGCAAGCGCAGTACTGAAAGCGAACGACCTAGATGATGAGAGTCAGTGTTGAAAAAGTTCAGGCGGCTATCCGCAAAGGCGTTTTCGCCGGCATGCGGATAGTCGGCCATAGGCCCGGTAAAGCCATACGCAATCTACACTATGGGCCGGAGCCGGGTCAGTCTCTGGATATCTATTTGCCCGGCGACGATTTTCGCGGCATCCAGATGGTGTTTTTGCACGGTGGCTCCTGGCAATCAGGCCACAAAGATGAGTATGCCTATCTAGGTGCGGCGTTAGCCGCCTTCGGAATCAGTTGTGCAGTAGTGGGCTATCGTTTGTTTCCGCAGGTGCGTTACCCGCAGTTTGTTGAGGACGTGGCCCATGCCATTTCCTGGTTGCGGCGCGACGGTTTACGATACGGTTTTTCGGATGCACCGGTTTATTTGATGGGGCATTCTGCCGGTGCCCACATTGCCTGTTTAATGGCGATGGACGATCGTTATCGTGACATCGCAGGGCTTGAAGAGGGCAGTGTGGCCGGCGTGATCGGTTTGTCGGGGGTGTATCGGTTCAAACCAGAGACATCAGCGGTGTATATGGATATCTTTGCCGCAGCCCAGGCTGATCTGGAAACCGTGAAGCCGATTAATTATGTCGGCAAAGATAAGGTGCCTTTGTTGATGTTACACGGCGATGCAGATGAGGTGATCGGCATCCGCAATGCCCAACAAATGTTAGAAGCCGCGCGGAAGGCGGGACAGCCGGCGGTTTTGCATTCGCAACCGGGCTACGGTCACGCCCGACCTATTTTTGATTTTTTACCTTTTATGCCGAATCATCAGAAAATGATGGCTGTAATTTTAAGCTTTGTATCGTCTCGATCTGTTGGTCAGGTCGATTCATTCAACACTTCACTCAATAAAGAGCAGTTCCAATGAAGGTACTGGTGACTGGCGCAACCGGGTTTATCGGGGGCGAATACGTAAAGCATCTATGCGCCGCGCACCCTGAAGTACAGGTGTTTTTTGGCGGTCGGGATGCAGAGCGGGGCAATCAGTTGGCGGTTGCCACCGGCGCGCATTTTTATCGCGGCGACTTGACCGATGGAACTTATGCCAGCGGGGTTTGCAAGCAAATTGATGCGGTGGTGCATTGCGCAGGGCTAACCGGTGTCTGGGGGGACTACGAGCGGTATTATCGAGCGAATGTCTTGACCGTAGAAAAGCTATTGTCTGCCGCCACGGCTACCGGGGTGCGTCGCTTTGTGAATATTGGCACGCCGGGGATTTACTTTGATTTGAATGACCACCTCAACGTCACCGAGGATTTTTTACCACCCCGCTTTGCGGACAATTACGTTCGCACCAAGTATCAGGCAGAAACCCGCGTGTTAAGGGCGCACTCAGAGCAGCTAAAAACGCTGTCCCTGCGTCCGCGTTTTGTGATCGGCCCCGGTGATGTCTCTCTTTTTCCCCGGTTGATCCGCCTGCATCGCAATGGACAGCTAAAGCAATTGGGTGAAGGACGCAACATTGTCAGTATGACCTGCTTACCCAATTTGATGCAGGCGTTGGACTGTGCCGTGTTCGGTTCCGATGACGTGACCGGGGATGTTTACAATATTGCCGATCCTGAGCCGGTAAATTTTTGGCAGACCATCAACCAGTTAATGCAGGTCATGTCTCTGCCTGCTATTAAACGTAAAGTGCCTTATCCGGCGGCGTACGCGGTTTCCGCGTGTTTAGAAGCCTGGCACCGGCTGATTCGGAGTCGGGATGAGCCAACCCTGATGAGAATAAAAACCGCGGTGCTGGCGCATTCTTTTACCCTGAATGTGGAAAAAGCACAGCGTCAACTGGGCTATCAGCCGCTTGATAATATGACCCAGACAATTGAAGATTTTGTCCGTTGGTACAAAAACTCCCCCCATCCTGACAAGCGCTAATGGGCGGCGAAAAATTTAGGTATAATGGCGCCTTCATTCTGATTAAACATTCACCATTTGGAAAACAGCATGTCTAATGACTCTCTTGGCGATCTGAGTATGAAGCCAACCCGCGATGAACTGGCACAACGTCAGGGTAGTCGTGGTAAACCCTCGTCCAGCAACCCGCCACCGCGCTCCGGCTCTTCGTCTTCCAAGGGCTCGTCTTCGCAAGGTGGGTTGTGGTTTGTATTGGTGCTGGTGATCGGGGCATCTGCAGGGGGGGGCTGGTATCTGTGGACGCAGATTGAGAGCATGCGTGCGAGTTTGCAGCAGTCCACTCAGGCACTCACTAACTCGGAACAAGCATTATCCACGTTACAAAGCAGTCTGGATAACCGCGACAACACGCTGAGCAAGTCCGGCGACCAGATGCTGGACGACATCAAAATGCTGAACGGCGAAGTTCGCAAACTGTGGGATCTGTCCAACAAGCGCAACAAGGTGGATATTGCGAAACAGGAAAAAATGCTGCAAAAGCTGGAAGCGGATCTGAAATCCACCAGCAACCAACTGAACAGTGTAAAAACCCAATCGTCCAGCACCGCTGATCAGATCGCGGCTACCCGCAAGTCACTTGATGAGCTGAAAGAAAATAACAGCACTTTCGGTAATGTCGTGGATACGCAGAAAAAAGAGCTGACATCCCTGCAGAAAGAACTGGCGTCATTACGGTCTCAAGTGGGAAGTTCCGGTGATTTTGAAGATCGTATCACCAGCCTTGAGATTGCCATCCGGGCTATCGATGCCCACCGCAGCCAAGTTAACGGTAAGCTGGAACGCATCGATCGTGAAATCGGCGCTTTGCAGCAAAACGCCATCGGCGGATGATGAGATGAACTGCGACGCCTGTCGCATTACTGTTTCGATACCAAAACAACTTAGCCACTCCCGCTCCCGGTTTACTGTCTATAGTAAATAGATACCAATCCTATAAGCCGGGAGCTTATCTTTGATGTCCGAAGCCATATCAGAACAAGTGAGCGACGAAAGTCTCACGCGGGTTTTGCTGATCGATGATTCAAAAGTCATGCGCAAATCAGCTCTCAAAATGCTGGGCGCGGACTTTGATGTGGTGGTGGCCGAAGACGGTGAGCAGGGTTTGGCTATGATCAAAGCGGATGCCTCTATATTGGTGGTGTTCACCGATCTGAACATGCCCAAGATCAACGGCTATCAAGTGCTGGAAGCGGTTCGTACCTCGCAGGATGAAGGGATTAGAAATTTACCGGTCATCGTTGTTACCGGCGCAGAAAACGACGATGAAGCGAAAGAGCAGGCCCTTAATAAAGGCGCCACGGATTTTATCACCAAGCCCTTCAATTCCACCGATCTGAAAGCCCGGGCCCACGCCCATGCCAATTACCAACGCAACACCCAGACCTTGCAGCAAAGCGCCGCTGTTGATTCGCTGACCGGGCTGGGCAATGAACGTAGCTTTCTGGAACAGTTGGACAAAGACCTATCCTTTGTCGCCCGACATCACAACAATATCTCCATCCTGATGCTGGAAGTAGATGATTTTAATGAACTATTTCTGAAAATAGGACGTAAAGGTGCGGACAGTCTGTTACAGCAGGTTGCCAAGGTTCTAACCAAAAGCGTTCGCAAAGAAGACGGTTTGGGTCGGTTAGGTTTGGCGCGCTTTGCTGTATCGCTACCCACCGCCGGAGAAGAGGGCGCCCGCCACCTGGCGCAACGGATTTGCAAGGCAGTAGCCGGGTTCAAAGCGACACTGCGCGGCGAGTCGCTGTCTATCAGTGTTTCTGTGGGTTTGCATGTTCCGGGCGGAGATATTCAGGTTGAGCAACGGAATCGCTACCTGGAACAAGCCGAGCTGTGTCTGAAAAAGGCGATCAAGGCCGGAGGCAACCAGGTTCAGGCGTTGGTGCAGGCTGCCAGCGATGGGCAAGTACCCGTGACCGACTTCTCCATTGATCACCTGCTTGAATCGCTGGCGGAATTCGGGGCCGAAGCCATCAACGATCAAATTCCTCTGGCGTTGCAGCGATTATTGCCATTGTGGCAGGCGCTGGATGCCGATCAGCGTGCGGCATTGCAATCTCAGCTTCAAAGCGCGTAAATATCGGTTTACATTGGATCCAGAATTGGTAGAATGCGCGCTTCTTAACATCATGCGCTAGTGGTGGAATTGGTAGACACGCCAGATTTAGGTTCTGGTGCCGTAAGGTGTGGGGGTTCAAGTCCCTCCTGGCGCACCATCTTCTTTTCAAGCATAAAGAAATTTCCTAGTGCTATGAAAGGTAACGATATAATTCAGGGGTTCGATACAGCTGCTCATACGGCTTAACCTGACGTCTGATATTATTCTCCAGTTTTTTTATCCAACATCCTCTTCTGATCTTCCAGTTTGAACACCCAATCTTCAAGGCTCTGCTCTGCTATCGCGGATTTTGCTTCGACGATACGATCCAGTTGGTTTAATCTAGCTATCGATGGATTTGCACGCTATATGGGGGCAATCGTTCATGATGCTGCAGGCCTCTGCCGTGGGCTTTGGAATTGGGCGCGCTGACTTGATGTCGCTCAGGCCAGAATACGGTTAATGGGACAGACTATAATGGAGTCTGTAAAATGAATTCAGCTTGTTGCGATTTGTAATATAGCCTGAATTTACAAGTATTCTTGCCTCATCTTTGTGCATATTCCCAATTTTATGCATTAGAATAAAAATACGACTATTCTTGTTAAGATTATTGCCAGTTAATTTCATCATTCTCCCGGACACTGCTGCCTACAATTTTTCAATCAGAGTGTTGGGGTAGTTTTAATTAGTTAAGGAAAGGTAATGGACTTCATCGAGCGCTTACAGAGCTTATCCAAAAAAATACCACAAATAAAAGAAAGCTTGGCTACAGAAGAGGCAACCAAAAATGCGCTGGTTATGCCTTTCTTGCATTCCGTACTTGGTTATGACGTTTTCAACCCAACCGAAGTTATCCCGGAATTTACCGCCGATACCGCGACTAAAAAGGGCGAGAAGGTAGATTACGCGTTGCTGAAGGACAACGAGGTTCAGATTCTTATCGAGTGCAAGAAATATGGGGAAACTCTATCGTTGAAGCACGCGGGTCAGCTTTTCCGTTATTTTTCGGTCACCAATGCACGCATTGCCATTTTGACCAATGGCTCGGTCTATCAATTCTATACCGACCTGGATGCACCCAATAAGATGGATGAGAAACCCTTCTTGGTTTTTGACCTGGAAGACCTCGATGATCATGCCGTACCAGAAATCAAAAAGTTGACGAAAACGTCTTTTGATGTTGAATCGATAGTGGATGCCGCTGGAGAACTCAAGTACCTAAGCCAGATCAAGAAGCTTATTGGTCAGCAGTTCAAGGAACCGGAAGAGGATTTCGTCAAGTTTTTTGCATCCCGCGTTTACTGTGGGGTGCTCACGCCCAAAGTAAAAGCTCAGTTTCTGGAAATTACCACTAAAGCATTGAAGCAGTTTTTGACGGATAGCATTAATGACCGTTTGAAGTCTGCCATGGGGTCCGATGTTGCAAGCCCAGCTTTGGAGGTTATTAACAATAAAAGTGATCCGGATCAAAATACCGAGACTAAGGTAGTCACCACTGAGGAAGAGATTGAAGGTTTCAATGTAGTCAAGGCGATATTGCGCAAAAGCGTCAATGTGAAGAGGATTGTGGATCGGGATACTCAAAGCTATTTTGGTGTGCTTTTGGATGACAACAACAGAAAACCGCTGTGTCGGTTACATTTCAATGGTAAACAAAAATATCTGGGCGTTTTTGACGAGAATAAAAAGGAAACCAGAATACCTATCGAGTCAGTCGATGATATTTATGAGCATGCCGAGGTACTTATAAATACCGTTTCCTATTATGATACGATTGGTGGCTCAGGGGATGAAGTTGCCTGACTTCACCAGATTCGACTAAATGCCAAATTAATAGTGGCTGAGCTCGCTACTAACCCACTGCCTTAAAAGAGGAGTGGTTTGTAGTGTTCTAGAATCATTCAAAATTGAATTAAATCTGTGAGTGTTATCAGCTGAAGTGGCGAGACTGTAAAAATAACCGTGTAACTGCTTATCATTAGCCAACTAAGGTAAAGGATAAGCAGCCCATGGACAAGAAACAACTGGAAGCCATAGCCAAGGAAGCCGCCAAAGGCATCAAGAC
>NZ_VRKW01000019.1 GCF_009746715.1 Ketobacter sp. MCCC 1A13808 | reverse complement strand
ACACCAACGCGGATAATATTCATTTGGGATTCTCCTCATATTCACAATGCCTACCTGTTCACTCACTATTTTGGCACGTGGATGCCGGAGTGGTAAGGAGGAGTCCATCCCATTGCTTACGTCGCTATGTGTACACCTTAATATATAGCCATAGGCAGTAGAGATTATTATGGTTCTAACGTTGGGGTATTTAGAAGTCTGGCGCCATCGATAACAACCATAATACTGTCAGCTCAATCTAAATCAGGGTGGTATTAGAAGATCTAAAGTAGGCGCATTTAGATAGTTTGTTTCTTGAGTCCTTAAAGTGAATGCAGTCATTACTCTTTTCCTGAATTGTTGCAGCCCTTAAACAGGAAGCCATATTAAATTGCTTGCGGAATATTCGAGGGTCGGTATTGCCTTGAACGCTGGCCAGTTCCTTGAGAGTGAGGAATCAAACTTCAGGTTTTATCAGGTTCTTACATGGCAAAGGCCCGCCCTATCAGCCTTGTTTGCGTACGATCTGTCTTTATAGCGGCAGCGCTATTTCAAAGGATTTTCAAATATGCCCAAATATTTGTGTGAACCACAAAATTTTGAAGGAACTGGCTACAAAAAAGGCGTTAAACAATGCTCGTATATGTGCTATCCCATTATTGCCGGTCAAGTTATGCGTAATGCTGGTAAGCGAGTTATCGGCCCTGGTGAAGATATGGCCCGAGGTGACGTCTGCTTTGGCGTGGATTATCACGAACAATGGACTAACGCGCTGGGCGGCACCTGGGTCAACATGCCAGACTCACTTGAGCACTTTGTAGTCGAGACCGGATCACTGGGTGCTTGGTGGAAATATCCAAGTGAATTGCTTTCTGCAATCGAGAGGGAATTTGGTGAATAGACATAAAAAGATTCTAATACCCATTTTCACAATGCTTGTACTTTACGTTGTAGGGTTTTTCTTTCTGACGCCAGTCATGCTCAGTGCTAATTACACTAATAAAGGCACTTTCCAGAAAGTTCACGAGTTTCTTTACCACCGCCCCATATCGACTCTTAAACAAGATAATTGGCTGAGGCAGCGCTGGGGCGATTTGCAACACTATTGGTGCGAAAAGGACGCTGAATGCGAAGTAGTAGATTAAAGTATTTCTGTAATGTTATTCCTGGCTGATTCGCTCAATATGCGCGTACGGGATGGCTGCATTCACATTCTCAAAAGCGCTGCTAATGGCATCGATTGCACTAGCGGCCTCGCGGTCAAAGGTTAAGCCGATCATACCGGTCTTTCCTGTGCTTGGGCTGGAATCATTACACCCGGCTTCAAACAGCGCATCAAAGTGCGCCGATGGATCTTCATCCTGGTGAAGCCTGAACACCAATTCAAAATGATAGGTTGTCATAGAAAGATTCCAGTTTGTAGAATGGCCGTTTAGACCATACCAAGCCGGTCTAATGTGTCCGGGTACTTTTCCACCAGCTTGATTAGTACAGCTGCCTGGGCATTTGGTTTAGCCCTGCCCTGCTCCCAGTTTTCCAAAGTGCGCTTGTTAATACGTAAGTAGCGAGCGAAAACCGCTTGAGATAAATTAAGGCGCTCTCTCAGGGCTACCAGCTCAACGCTAGTAACCTCCGCCTTTTCTGGCAGTTCTACCGCATGTTGCTTCAGGGTCACTTTGCCGTTCTGCTCATCTTTGAGTGCCTGAAAGCCCTCACTCAATTCAGAAAATAAATTACGCTTCATATCAATGCACCTCACGGCTTAGTAACACTTCTAGCATTGCTGCCAAAGCCAGACTCTCTTGCTTGGTCAAATCGACAATCTCACCTTTACTGTATAGGGTGAACAACCAAAACTGACGGCCACCTTGCCACCAGTAATAAATTACCCGGACGCCGCCCCGCTTACCCTTGCCTCTGCGCTGATCTTTGAACCGCACTTTGCGCAGGCCACCGGTTCCCTTGATTACGTCACCCGCTTGAGGGTTGGCCAATAGTTCTTGCTGAAACTGCCTAAAAGCAGCATCGTCCATGTAGTTCGTTCGATAACGCTCAAACGGGGGCAACTCAACAAAAACGGCTTTCATGTTAACCTATACGTTACTTGCGCACGAACACAAACTATACGCTACCTGCGTATGCCTCTCAAGTAAGTTAAAAAAATTGAAAATAATTAGCCGAAGGCCAGAATCATTTCTGCCGGATTGAAAAAGGAGCCCAACGGCGAACATTTGGGGGTACTTATGGGGTACATTTATAAATACGAATCTAACTAAACATTAAGTATCAGATAGTTATAAACACTTTTCAGTCGACCTCAACCAACCAAATTCAGTTTCGAGATAGCCCTATCTCACGTCAGTATCTCCCCACCCAATCCAACAAACCATACTGCATCAGAGTCTTTTGCTGAACGCCCCCGTCCGGAACCATCCCCGGCCACTTAGCCCAGGCACCGGCCACTCCCCGTTCGAAGGGCAGTTCAATATCAGCCGGAAACACCAATTTCCACCAGACCTGAGGTCGAGTGCCCGGGCTGTTGACTACCCAGGCTGCCATCACTTCTTCGCCGTTATTTTGCCAGAGAGAATCGACGTGTTGCCGATAGTGTTTCAATAAAAATCGTTGTCGCAGCGGAGTGCCTGCAGGCATGGAGTCCAACAGCAGCTGAAACTCTGCGTGAAAAAGATCCGGAGCAGTTAGTATTTGCACAATTACACCATTTACCGAGATCGGCCCTGTGGGTAAAGAAGCAACTTCTCCTGTTAAGGCAAGCTCATTAATCCGGATCCGTCAATTACATACTGCCGTAATTCGGTCCCCCACCGGCTTCCGGAGCGATCCAGGTAATATTTTGATAAGGGTCCTTTATGTCGCACGTTTTGCAATGCACACAGTTCTGGCTATTAATTTTAAATATTGGCTCACCGGCCTCCACCGCAATTTCGTACACGCCCGCCGGGCAATAGCGCTGCGCCGGCTCAGCGAATTCCGGAAGATTCACGTTGATGGGTAATTCAGCGTCCTGCAGGCGCAAATGACAAGGCTGGTCTTCCGCATGATTCACATTCGATAAATAAACCGAAGTTAATTTATCGAAGGTTATTTTTCCGTCCGGTTTTGGATAGGCTATTGGAGCAACCTTGTCCACGTGCAACAAACATTCATGATCGGGCTTCGGATCCTGCAGGGTGATGGGTAGTCGGCCCCTCAAAATTCCATAATCAATAAAACTGAATACAGAACCCAA
Source organism: Ketobacter sp. MCCC 1A13808 (assembly GCF_009746715.1). NCBI lineage: Bacteria > Pseudomonadati > Pseudomonadota > Gammaproteobacteria > Pseudomonadales > Ketobacteraceae > Ketobacter > Ketobacter nezhaii. Next base: position 66,276 of record NZ_VRKW01000019.1, on the reverse strand, counting down.
CAGCATTCCAAACCGATGCATCGCAGGTGCGACGTTACGGGCTTGTTTAAGCTCACGAAAGACCCACGACTTTCGGATATTGTCATCGAACTGGTCAAAGCAAAGGCCACCCCTCTGATCGCTTAACAATTCATCCATTACCGTTTCCGCCGCAACCATTCCACTCTTCATGGCGGTGTGGTTGCCCTTTATTTTAGGGTAATTCATAAACCCAGCGTCACACCCGATAATCAGGCCACCCGGAAAGGACAGTTTGGGTAACGCCTGGTAGCCCCCCTTGTTAATCGCCCGTGCGCCGTAAGATAGGCGCTCCCCGCCTTCCAACAGCCAACGAATTTTCGGATGCAACTTCCAGCGCTGCAATTCATCGAATGGACTCAAGTAGGGATTCTCGTAATTCAGGTCGGTGATCAACCCGAGCGATATTTGATTGTTCTCAAAATGATACAGAAAGGCTCCGCCACCGGTATTCGTTTGCGATAGCGGCCAACCAAAACTATGCATCACCGTTCCTGGATGGTGCTTTTCCGGATCGACTCGCCAAAGCTCTTTAATACCTAGGGCATAATGTTGCGTGCCGCTATTTCGGTCCAGTCCATAGCGCTGTATGAGCTGCTTACCCACATGCCCGCGACAGCCTTCGGCAAACAAAGTGTACTTGGCCAGGATTTCGATACCCGGCTGAAAACCGGGCTTGGCCTCCCCGCTTTTATTTACCCCCATATCACCCGTAACGATACCGGTAACACGCCCGTGATCATCGAACAACGCCTCACTTGCGGCAAACCCTGGGTAAATTTCAACCCCCAGTTGCTCCGCCTGCGCCGCCAACCAACGCACAAATACACTCAGGCTGATTACATAATTTCCGTGATTATCTATGACGCGCTGCGCCAGAAGACCTGGAAACCGGAATCCCCGTTTGTCCGACGTCAGATAATAAATTTCATCCCTGCAGACCGGAACATTGAGTGGTGCCCCCATTGCCTGCCAGTCCGGAAACAACTCATTCAGCGCCGTTGGCTGCAACAAGGCTCCGGAAAGGGAATGCGCGCCAACCTCTGCTCCTTTCTCCACAACACACACCGAAATATCAGTGTCACGCTGCAATGCAATCTGTTTAATCCGGCATGCCGCAGACAAACCCGCAGGTCCGGCACCGACGATGACAACATCGTATTGTAACTGGTCGCGCCCCATTCCATTCTCCCTCAATATATTAACTGAAGATTTTCACACTCAATATAGAGGTAGGACGAACGACAGGAATCACCCTCAGGGGTGAATTAGGGGTGGGCGATAACGCACAAAAAAGGAGCTAGGGTTTGATTTTGAGTAGTGCTTGAGTCCGATTCTCTACCCCCATCTTTCCGTATAGGTTACGAATATGAACTTTCAGGGTGTTGAGCGACACATTCAGCTCCCTGGCAATTTCTTTGTTAGAAAGTCCCTTAGCAATCTGCTCCAACACCATTCTTTCACGCCGCGTCAGTGGTTCAATCGCGGCTTCACCAGTCTCAATTTCTCTCGGACTCGGTGCCTCAACTTCTGTTGACGCACTTTTTATCTTTACCCTGAATTCGGATGGCAGCTGCTGTAACCAAAAATGTCGTTTCTGGGAACGCTCGTTGTTATCCTGCAATAAAAATTCACTGGAGAGGAGGTGACCGGCCTCTTTCCACAAATGAAATTCCAGGCAAACCTCTACTGCATCATCGTAATAACCGTTGGCCTCCAACCAACCGATAGCGACATTTAATGTTGTCTTCAATTGAAATTCTGTCTGCATTTTTACTCTTTGCAATAAAAACTGACGGAACAAATCGTGATAACGAAACCAGGCTCGGTGATTATCTAATGGCACAAGGAATAAGTTACTCTGCTCCAACTCGGCGATCAGTTTAAAACACTCTTTTTTTCCGGTGAGTTCGTTACTCAATGCGGCGCAAAAACGTTTTGGTAACGCGCTCAGCAGCAAGAATTTTTGCAGCTCTTCTGACTGCACGCTAAACACTTCTTCAAAAAGGTAATCAGCGATATGACGATCCAGGTGCGAGTCTTCCAACAAACGGATTGCATCCGACCGCGCCTGACGTAACGACAGGGCAACCAACTGCAAACCTGCAACCCAGCCTTCTGCTTTTTTACAAAAGCTCAAAGGGACCTGATCATCCCCCTGCCAATGGGCGACCCGTTGAAAAAAATCCAATGCTTCTGTTTCAGAAAATCGCATATCGACTGCATTGAGTTGCAGCAATTGCCCGCTGGCCCGCCGCCGCGGCAGATTGAGTTCGGGCAAGTCGCGGCAGGTCACAATGACACGTATTGAAGCAGGCAAGTGATCCAGAAACACATTCAACCACCTGTACACTCGGGCATTTCTAATAAAATGGAAATCATCCAGTACCAATGTCAAAGCGCCCTCTGCCCTATTCATAGCCGCCAATTCGTCCAGGTCATTGAGAAAGGACACAACGCATTCATGATAGAGGCTGTCGCTTACCAAAGAATCGTCAGGTTGGTTGGCATTGGGCTCAAGCAGCTTCAATGCATGGGCACCCACTTGCGGCTGAACTTGCTGAACCGATGTGATGGTATAACGCCAAAACACATCCATCGCGCTGTGCTCGGCACCTAAAGTCAACCAGGCAAACTGATGAGGGTTGAAGTGAAGCCACTGACTAATCAGCGTCGTTTTGCCGTAACCGGCAGGAGCAGATGCAACAATAAGAGAGCCACCTGACGTGGCGGAAAGAACGTCCAGAAGGCGCTGACGTACAACAGTACTGTCCCGTAGAGGAGGAATATAAAATCGGGTTCTTAGTAGCATGAATTAATTCGGATCGCGCCAGCCTATGGGAGCCGGATTCGGGTCAGGCTTTAAATTTGCGGCTGGGGCTGTCGCGCAACCTCAACCGCATTTCTGAGCGACGCAGGAAAAAGCCAGCTACGCTTCCTGCACGTTACTCTCTTCCGCGCCCTCATTCTCGTCAATCACCGCCAACTCGTCTTCCCTGGGGAATTTAAGCTTGGCCCAACTTTGAGCATAGATAACCCACATCAATTGCAAGCGAGCTATCTTCATTTCTTCCGTGTTGCCACTGACTTTTTCTGCCCGCAGCTGTTTGATCTTTTGCTCCAAAGTCAAACGATGTTCATTCAGCTTTTGCCGGATCTCTTCCCCGCCTAAGCCGGTCAAAGTTAGAAACGGAATTCTGAAATCTTCCGGAAACTCCGACATAGGAGACTTATTCCATTCCAGAATAGCCTGCCATGGATATTGTGTGTAGCGTCCCTGGTGGCCACACATCTCATCTAAACAACGCACTACGTACCGAAGCTTTCCCTTCTCCGAATCCGCGCTACGTTCTTTTAGCAAACGAGCTTCACAACCGCAGGTACAGAAGTTAATCTCCGGCTTTAGCTCGTAAATCGGGTTTTCGTTAGTATCATTCATATTGTCTATGCGAGTTGATTTCAAATTATGTTTTTCTTCACAGGCCATGCTCAAAAAAGCTATAAACTGTGTAGATCTGCGAGAGCCCCAAAAAGTGGGGGTATACAAAAATAAGCACCATCTATCACTTTAATGGTATTTTTCACTATTTTGAAGTGAAAGCTACAATCTACACCACAATTTACCTAAATATATTTTGGAAACAATTAATATGCGGTATTGGTTATTCAAATCAGAACCTGACACTTTTGGCATCGATGACTTAAAAGCACGCGGCAAAAAAGGTGAACCCTGGGATGGCGTCAGAAATTATCAGGCACGCAACATGCTGCGAGACGACATTAAAAAGGGCGATTTAATTTTTTTCTACCATTCGAACACCAAAGTGCCCGGCATTGTCGGCATTGCAGAAGTCATCAAAAACGCGTTTCCCGACCCAACACAGTTTGATCCGGAAGCAAAGTATTACGATCCCAAAGCCAGTGAAGACAAGCCTCGCTGGTTTTGCCCGCAGGTACGCTTCAAATCAAAATTCAAAGACACTATTAGCCTGGAACAATTGAAAGCCATACCTGCACTGGAAGATATGGCACTGGTTCGTAAAGGTAATCGACTGTCTGTCATGCCCGTCACCGAACAACAGTGGAATTTTATTCTGGGTTTAGCTAACTGATGTAGACATTTGTTTGAAATACACCTTATCCGTCACCAAATCTGTGACGGAGTCGACACGGTCAACAAAAGTTTTTCCCACTAGATGATCGTACTCGTGCAGGAAAATTCTTGCGGGAAATCCGTCCAGCCGAATTTCCTGCAACTTACCCGTGTTATCGGCGTAACGCACACTGACAGAATCGGAACGGGTCACTTTTCCTCGTATACCCGGCACACTCAAGCAGCCTTCCCATAGCGTGACTTTATGGTCAGAGTAATTAAACGGTACCGGGTTGAACATAACCATCGGCTTCATGTGCGGCGCATCCGGGTAACGGGCATTGGGCTTGGATGCAATAATCATGATCTGTTGTCCCACGCCGATTTGGGGAGCCGCTATACCTACGCCACCACGCTCTTGCATTCTACTTTCCATTGCCTGCACCACTTCCAAGGCTTCCTGCAATCGAGTCAGATCAACCGGCAGCGCTAGCACTCTCAAACGCGGATCGCCAAGTTCGACAATATCGTATAGCGTGGAATCGGACATCAGGATAGAAACTGGCTTTTAGGTAACTTGCTGAGCAAACTTAACGGGTTGAACGCGGGCAAATAAACTTTACGCGCACTGCGCTGAAGCCGGTCCAGAGCATTCATTAAGTCCTTGCCTGACTTGGGCGGCGCCAGTTGCAATACTCCCAGAGTATAAATCGCTTCTTTCGCAACACCCAACACGGAAGACGAAACTGCGAAATCCTTAAACAGCATGAAAGTATCCAGATCGCCAAAGGTGACCACCTGCGGCTTTTCTGAAGGCTTGAATTCTCGCAGACGTTTACCAGACAAAAAGCGTTCGACATTGTGCGCAGCGGCTTTCCCCATATCAATGGCGTGATAAGCTTGTTTCGATAAACTGTGACCACCCGGATTCGCAGCATCCCCGATAATAAAGACATTTTCTCTGGCCTGACTTTGGAAGTAATCGTTTACATCAGCCCATTGATCCGGCGTATCGGTTAGATAGGATCGTTGTAAAAACCCGTTGGGAGAGGCCCCACCAGACCAAATGGTAATATCACTTTCAATTGCCCCTCCGTTCATTAAACAGATGCCTTCGGGGTCGACGGATTCAACGCTTTCACCCACATGATATTGCACACGAAAACCAGACGTGTGGCTGCGAATCTTGCTGTCGAGATGCCCCGGACAATTGGGTAGCAAAGCATCTGCGGACTCCACGATATTAAACTCGAATTGCGGCCGGTGACGATAAGTCCGCATCACTTCGCCGAACGCTTCCACGCCTTCAATGCCACCGCCCACCACAGTGACCCGGGTAGTTCGGTGAGACAACGACGCCCGGTGCAGGCGGCGAGCGATCACCTGACATTGCTCAACACTTTTCATGGGCAGGGCAAACTGATCAGCCCCTTCGATTCCAAATGTATTATTCACACTGCCAGTGGCAACAATGCACACATCGAACGGCACCCGAGAACCGTCATCCAGGTGCACGAAAGAGGACGTCATCTCTATCGCCCGGTTCAGCAAAAAACGATGCCCCAAGCGACGCACCAGCAGGTTCCGATTGAGTCGTAGCTCATCTCCTTTTTTTGCACCGGAGATAATTTCATGAATGTTAGGTAGCCACTCGATATGCGGGGAAGGATCAATAAGGGTAACGTCGAACTTGCCGGATTTGAGCTGCTGGGCCGCATTCAACCCGGCAACCCCCCCTCCCACTATGACGATCTTTTGTTTGTTCTGCCTGCCAAACATATTGGAACTCCAATTAAACCGTCCGATGAAACGAGCTTTACAATACGAAGTGTATACAGCTAACAGTGCATTCTATCCCAGGGACCTAACGTTCGAAAGCAATACGCGCGCCACGGACCGATTGATTCACTTTACCGGCTTCAAATGCCACTTCACCATTCACCAGGGTAGCCACGATAGATGATTTGAATATGTAACCACCAAACGGCGACCAGCCGCATTTGGAATACAACTTCTGGTCATCCACTACGGTCGGTGCATTCAGATCCACCAGAGTAAGATCGGCCCAATAGCCCTCGCGGATATAGCCGCGATTTTCGATCTGAAACAACTGAGCAACGTTATGGCTGGTCTTCTGGACTATGGTCTCGAGACTGAATTGACCGCGATGGTAATGCTCGAGCATGGACACAACCGCATGCTGTACCAAGGGCAAGCCGGCCGGTGCCTTGAAATAGGTGCCTTGCTTCTCGTCCCAGGTATGTGGGGCATGATCGGTCGCAACCACATCAATCAGATCGGAATTGATAGCATCCAGTATGGCCTGGCGATCAGACGCTTTCTTCACCGCCGGATTGCATTTGATCAGGCTGCCTTTGGCTTCATAATCTTCTTCACTGAAAAAAAGGTGATGCACACAGGCCTCGGCAGTAATGCGTTTCTCCGCCAACGGGCCTGCCCGGAACAAGGCCATTTCTTTTTCGGTCGTCAAATGCAATACATGCAAACGGGTATCGAAACGCTTAGCCAATTCCACGGCGAAGCTTGAGGATTTATAACAAGCCTCCTGCGATCGTATCAACGGATGACAGGACATGGGGATATCTTCACCATATTGCTCTCTGTATTGATCCTCATTGGCCTTAATCATCGGGGTATCTTCGCAATGGGTCACTACGATGGTCGGCGCATACTGGAAAATACCTTCTAGAATTTCCGGTTTATCCACCAGCATATTTCCGGTAGAGGCACCCATAAATACTTTGATACCGCAAGCCGCTTTCGGATCAAGGGATTTGATGTTTTCCAGGTTGTCATTACTGGCCCCCAGATAGAAAGCAAAGTTGGCCAAAGATTTTTGCGCGGCACGCTGATACTTATCTTCCAGCGCCTCGCGATTAATGGTCAGCGGGTTCGCGTTCGGCATTTCGAAATAACTGGTAATCCCACCGGCGACAGCGGCGGCGGATTCGGTGGCTATCTCGCCTTTATGGGTCAAGCCGGGCTCACGAAAATGGACCTGATCGTCTATCATTCCCGGCAGAAGATGCTTGCCGGTGGCATCTATCACCCGATCCGCGGGCTGGGAGGATAAATCGGCCCCCAGTTTAGCGATGCGCCCGTCGTCGATATAGACGTCCAGTTCGCGGAGTGTGCCTTCGTTGACTACAAGAGCGTTGGTAATTAACAAGCTGGTCATGTGCTCATCCTATACTGAGGTGCGCGGGAAGCGTATTATAACCGATTCAACTCTGTACTGAACCCAAGGCCCTGTTTTCATGTCTGCACTGTTTGTAAATCATCTCACGGTTCTCGATTTTTCCTACGTTCACCCGGTACGGGGTATCCTCGGCGAAAGCTGGATTGCGGATCTGGAGCTGCATGGCGAGCTGGACCAGCAGGGTATGGTGTTCGATTTCGGCGATGTAAAAAAACAGGTGCGCGATGCTCTGGAATCCCTGTTCGACCACAAGCTTGTGGTACCGGCTGAACTGCCGGCGCTCAGTAAAAGCGAACAAAACGGCATCACTGATTTAAACTGGGAGGACAGCGAAGGACGCCAATATCGGCACCGTTCTCCCGCCGAAGCGGTGCTGTTGTTGCAACAGGCCCATGTTTCGCCGGAAGCGCTGACGCCGCTATTGGAGCAAGCGGCAATGGCCGCAGTACCTGCCAATGTAAAGCAAATTAGGGTGCGCCTGCGCACCGAAGAAATCAGCGGAGCCTTCTACCATTACAGTCATGGGTTAAAAAAACACCTGGGCAACTGCCAACGCATCGCGCACGGCCACCGCTCGCGCATCAAAGTGAAGCGCAATGGAAAGCGGGACCCGTTGCTTGAAAAAGCCTGGGCACTAAAATGGAAGGACATCTATATCGGCACAAAAGAAGACCTCACAGAACCCTTTTCCGACAAGGGCGTGGAATACTGCACATTCGCCTACCAGGCCCAACAAGGTGATTTTGAATTAACCCTGCCCAAATCAAAGGTTTACCTGATCGATACCGATACCACAGTCGAATACCTGGCAGAGCACATTGCCGGTCGCCTGAATCAGGACAATCCAGATTGTGAAATCGAGGTGAAAGCCTTTGAAGGCGTGATGAAAGGCGCGATTGCAGTGAAACCTGCTCTTAAATAAGGCTGCATTCTTCTATACAATGTCCGGTCCACGAAACGGGATGGAAACGACAGGAAGAAACCAGAACCATGTCCATTGAAATAACACTGCCTGATGGTAGCGTGCGCCGCTACGACAACCCGATCACCGGCCTCGATGTCGCCGGTGACATCGGCCCCGGCTTGGCTAAAGCCAGCCTTGCCATGTACCTCAACGACCAGTTGGTCGACCTGTCCACCACCCTGACAGAATCCAGCCGTATCGCTTTTCTGACCCGTGACAAGGATGCCGCACTAGAGTTGCTGCGCCACGACGCCGCCCACGTGATGGCACAGGCAGTGAAAGAACTGTATCCGGAAACACAGGTCACCATTGGCCCCGCCATCGAGAACGGTTTTTATTACGATTTCCATCGTGAGGAATCCTTCACTCCGGAAGACCTGCATAAAATTGAATCCCGGATGGCCGAATTGGTAGAACAGAACATACCCATTCAACGCGAGGTCTGGCACCGAGATGAAGCCATCGCCTTTTTTGAGAAAGAAGGTGAAACCTTCAAGGCCGAATTGATCCGCGACTTGCCGCAGGATGAGGTGATTTCATTGTACCGACAAGGTGATTTTATCGATCTGTGCCTTGGCCCCCACCTGCCTTCCACCGGCAAACTGGGTAAAGCGTTTAAGATCATGAAGCTGGCCGGCGCCTACTGGCGTGGTGACGCCACCAACCCCCAATTGCAGCGGATATACGGCACTTGCTGGCGCGATCCGAAAGAACTCAAAAAATACCTGCACATGCTGGAGGAAGCGGAAAAGCGCGACCACCGTAAACTGGGTAAAGAAATGGGCTTGTTCCATCAGCAGGAAGAAGCCGTTGGCAGCATGTTCTGGCACCCGAAAGGCTGGCGTGCCCGCCGCGCACTGGAAAACTACATTCGCGGTAAGATGGAACGGAATGGCTACCAGGAAATCGCCACTCCGCAAATTATGGATCGGAAACTATGGGAACAGTCTGGTCATTGGGATAAATACGGTGAGGACATGTTTACCTTCTGCACTCATGACCACAAGGACATGGCCATCAAGCCCATGAATTGCCCCGGCCACGTGCAAATATTCAAGCAAGGGTTAAAAAGTTACCGCGACCTGCCGATCCGTTTCGGAGAATTCACCACGCTGTTCCGTAACGAAGCCCACGGTGCGCTGCACGGATTAATGAGAGCGCGCTCGTTCAGCCAGGACGATGCCCATATTTTCTGCACCGAAGAACAGATTAATCCCGAGACAGCCGCTTTCATTACCATGCTGAGGGAAGTATACAAAGACTTCGGCTTCGACGATATCCGCATCAAATTCTCCACCCGCCCGGAAAATCGCGCGGGCAGTGATGAAACCTGGGATAAGGCCGAGTCTGCGTTGCAAAGCGCGGTTGACAGCCTGGGCCTGGAATGCGAACTCAACCCTGGTGAAGGTGCTTTCTACGGTCCAAAGCTGGAGTTCGTGTTAAAGGATGCTATTGGCCGGGATTGGCAATGCGGCACCCTGCAGGTGGATTTTGTTTTACCTGAACGACTCGATGCCGAATACGTCGGGGAAGACGGCGCAAGACATCGCCCGGTTATGTTGCATCGCGCGGTATTGGGATCCCTAGAGCGCTTTCTGGGCATAGTGATTGAATCCAGTGCCGGACACCTACCGATGTGGATGGCCCCGGTGCCAGTGGTGATTGCCACTATCACCGATGATGCACGTGACTGGGCTTTGAGCGTGGCAGACAAACTGAAAACCGCCGGAGTGTATTGCGAACTGGATTTGCGCAATGAAAAAATTGGCTACAAAGTCCGTGAACACAGTAAAGCTAAAGTACCGCAGATTTGGGTGGTCGGTAAAAATGAAGCCGAAGCGCACCAGGTTGCGGTGCGCCAGCTGGGCAGCAAGAACAACGATGTACTGGATTTGGACGACGCCTTGCAGAAGCTGATTGACGCTACCCTGCCGCCGGTTTAACGAGGAACAAAGCAAGGTTCCAGACCAGCATCACGTTATTTAACATTCTCTTTAAGAAGACCATGACCATACATTTATACAATACACTGTCGCAGAAAAAAGAACGCTTCACTCCGATCGACCCGAATCAGGTCACGATGTATGTGTGTGGTCCCACGGTCTACAACTACGTGCATATCGGAAATTCCCGCCCAGTGGTGATTTTTGATCTATTGTTCCGCTTATTGAAACGGCATTACCCGGCAGTGAAATACGCGCGCAACATTACCGACGTGGATGATAAAATCAATAATGCAGCGCGCGAGAACGGTATATCGATTCGGGATTTCAGTGATCAGTACACACAAGCGTTCCACCAGGATATGGGCCGGCTCAACACCCTACCCCCTAGCCTGGAGCCGCGAGCAACCGATAACATCGACGCCATGATCGAACAGATTCAGGCATTGATGGATAACGGCCATGCTTATTCAGCGCAAGGGCATGTACTGTTTCAAGTGAGCACCGATGCGCACTATGGCGCGTTATCTCACCGCAAGCTGGATGACATGATCGCCGGTGCCAGCGAGCGCGTAGAGGAAGCCTCTTATAAGCGTCAGCCCGCCGACTTTGTGCTTTGGAAACCGTCCACTGACGACATGCCAGGATGGGAAAGCCCATGGGGTCGCGGCCGTCCGGGGTGGCATATTGAATGTTCTGCTATGATCAACAAACACCTGGCCAAGACCATCGACATTCACGGCGGTGGTCAGGATCTTATATTTCCCCACCACGAGAACGAGATCGCTCAGGGCACCTGTTGCCACCGCGAGGAAGAACAATTTGTTCGCTATTGGATGCATAACGGCTATTTGAATATCGACGGCGAGAAGATGTCGAAATCACTGGGCAACTTTTTCACCGTGCGCGAGCTACTGGAGCTGTGGCCCGGTGAAGTCATTCGTTACGCATTGTTCACCGCCCACTATCGTAAGCCATTGGACTGGACAGAGGATTTACTGTCCAGCGCCAAATCCAGTCTCGATCGTTTGTATGGTGCATTACGGGATACGCCGATAGACGTTGACCTGACTTTACAGCACCCCCGCCTGGATGAACTTGAGCACCATCTGCAGGACGATCTGGCGACGCCACAAATGCTGGCGGTGTTACACGCCCTGGCCGGTGACATCAACAAAGCCGATGCTGATGAGAAAGCAACCCTACAGCACGTACTGCGCGTTGCGGGGTACCGGGTCGGCTTGCTGGACCAAGATGCCGAAGCCTGGTTTAAGTGGCAATCGGCCAGCCAGACGAGCGGCTTAACCGATGCAGAAATTGATTCGTTGATCGAAGAACGTATCGCCGCCAAGACAGCTAAAAATTATGCCCGAGCAGATGAGATCAGAGCAATACTAAGTGAGCAGCGAATTACCCTGGAAGACTCTAAAGAAGGAACCCGTTGGACCAGACAGTAGTCGGTCCAACGACGGATTGCCTACACACCCGCCACCTCATGAATGACGTTGATCGCTGTGCAGCCAGAAACATGGGGACTGTGGTGTAACGGATGGTTCGCCCGACTGGTGGACAAACGTTTATAGAAATTATCCGGATCGACTTTAGCCTTTTCCAGCAGTGCCTGAGCCTGGGCTTCAACCAATTTTCTCGCCTTGAACAATTGCATCTGCACCCGGCTTTGCACGTTCACCGCACCGTCGCCACTGGTCTCGATAGGCAGGAATATAGCATCCGGGTAGCGTTCGGTAATAATCGATTGCACACCATCCGATACCCCACTGGACGGCATGCACCCGAATGGTTTAACACTGATGGTCATGTCGGATTTTTTATCTTTGACGTTTAAAATGAGTTTTCCGACCTCCATGTGCCCTTCGCCGCCCCGCAGATTATTGTCGTAATAATCGTGGGCGACCTTCGCGATCTTATCCATATCCGAAAGCTTATAACCCTTCAGCCCCATAAACCGTGCTACCGTTTTAAACATCATCGGCAAGGCTTTTTCACCCAATTTAATCATTGCCAGACGTTTACGGACGCTGACGCCTTCCAGCGCAAATTTACTGCCTCCGTCACCCCCTTTGTCGACCCCCCTCAAACCGGAGCGATCCAGCGTGTCGTAACGCGCCTGCCATAATAAATACTGTACCCAGGCCGTAACCGGTTGCACTTCTACTTCTGCGCCTTCCTGCTCCAGAAAACGTTGCAGATGGTAGTTCCCGTCCCCCTCCGTCGTCATCGCCCAAAACTCACCGATAATAGACACCTTCGGTTTTACCTTGGAGCGATCCACTTTAATTGCACTGAATTCCGCTTTTGCTTTACGCAAGGATTTTACAAACCCACTATTGCTGCGCAGTGCTTCCGATATGAAATTCTTACTGTTTTGCAGCGCACGATCCGTTGCGCCTGGCTCGACTTCATAGGGGCGAATCCGGTATGCCAAGGCATTAATCACGTCGCCTGCCACAATCCCTTTACCCATATTCAGCACAAAACTAAGGCCCAAGTCCAAACCCTGGTCGCCTCCGGCAGCTTGCTTTATACCTTTTGTCTGCTCAAACATGATTACACGAAAACCATCGAAACCGGCATCCCGCAACGCCTTGCGATATTCAGTTACATAAGTGCCGAAACGGCAGGGTCCGCAAGAGCCGATCGTGGCGAACAAATATTTTTCTATAATTTCTTCTTTGGGTATGCCGCTGTTCCGCAATCCGATCAGATATTTAACCAGGTTGCCCACAGTAAAATAGGTCGGATTGCATTGCCCGCGGTTGCCGTACTCTCGGCCCACCTGCAGTGCCTTGTTATCGGGAATATCCAGGGCGATGACATTATAACCAGCGCCGGTAAAAGCCGACTGAATAAAAAAGTCGTGTGCCGCAGTTAACCCGGCAAACAAAATGGTGGTCGAGGCACGCTGCGCAGCGGTAAATTCATTGGGAACAGGGTCGTGCCAATGTTCTATTTGGTCTGCAACAATCCCAGGGGTAGAGGAAGGTAAAGCGGATGGCGGATTGAATAGGGCAACGGAACTATTTGCGTCTACCAATTGGATCCGATTGTTTGTAGCGTTTTTTTGTGTGGCCGTTTCCATAACACACTCCTTACTGGTTAATCCACCATCATCACATCGATACGATTTCTAGCCGGTTCAAATTCTGGCGTGAAGGTTTTTACTTTTTGTTTTAGCTGGATGGCTGGGGTAGCAGGCTGAGTTGTTCCCAATGCCGCCTTATCCGCCAGCGCTTCCTGTCTCATCATTAGCGTATGCGCATACGTTTTTACGCGAATTTTAATTGAGCCCGACGGCCGATTCGCGTCGATATCATGCAATGCCGAATAAGGCGTATTAGAAGCACCAATAATACTGTCGATCATGCCATAGGTCGGGGCATCGTGGCCGCATTTAAAGCTCGACAAATCCAGCACCGCCACATTTGGATGACGGGCGGCGAACTTTGCTGCCCAGACCTTCTGCACACTGTTAACAGAGTAGTTTTCCGGCCACACATCATTAATTTCAAGCGGGGAGTTAATACGCCCCGACTCCAGGTCCTGCCGGAAGAAGCGATGCAGGTACGTTTTGTCTTTAGGGATTGAGCGCATACTGATAATGGGATAACCCAACGCCTGGAATTCCTCTAACACCCCGTGATTTAAACCCAAATCGTTGTGATAGGGCCGACCCAACATCAAAATCGCCATACGATTTTCCTGTTCCACCTGGTCAAGTATATCGCGACATTTTTCCTGCAAGAACTCATCGAATTTATCCAGTGCTATAAAGCCCTGATCTACAGCAAAATCACTCTCATCCTCAGTAATACCCAGAATATCTGCAAACTGCTCATACATGCGTTTCTTCAGCAGCAACGGTTCCATCAGGCTCAGAGCCGGATTCACATACTCAATATTGCGCTCAGCAAAAAAGTCGGTTTCTTTGGTAAATGCGGATTTAATGACTGCCGGGGTTCCGGCCACAATCGGACAGCAAGCAGTGTCCATGACATTTTCAACAAATGTCGGTATGTGGGTTAGTGCCGGAAAGAAAATATAGTTAAGCGGCTTTTTCGCGTGGTGCACAAACAACAGATTGTGCACGTGAGCCTGAACGACTTTCGATGGATAACAAGGATCAACCGCGCCGTACTTGCCACCCGATTGAAATAGCTCTTCGGTCGTTTCATCGGAAAATACGATGTTTCTGGGGCTCAGACCTAAGGCTTCAAAATAGGTTCGCCACAGTGGCCCAGTGCTGTACAAGTTTAATGCGCGCGGTATCCCGATACGGATTGACTTGCGCCGTTCCGCCGCTGCCGCATCGGATCTTTCAAAGCCGCGCACAATTCTTTTGTGTTTTATTTTACCGAACAAGCTTTTTTTGACTTCGATATCCTGACGCGGTGAACCGGCATCGGGCAAATCTCCCGCTTTATAAAACGGGTTAAAGCAAAGCTTGCTTTCCGTTTCAACCAGGTTGGGGTAGCGGGTCATGCGCGTTTTACGCTCTTTATTCAGCTTTCGCAGCGCGTCATAATCTTCTACTGTGCCCTTCTCACAGGAAAAGCCGGAGATATAACGCGCCGACTGCCCACTGTCGGACTGCGTATCAATAAAGGTACGAGAACAATCGTTTGCACAAAAGTGACAGCGGGTGGTTTCGTCATTGGTCGAGGTATATTTGAGGTTGATCGCATTATCCAACCCCACAAAAGAGGTATACCCTTTTCGCGTCACTACTCGCAACGCTTCATAAGCGGCGCCGATTGCTCCGGCTTCACCGGTATGCGGGTGCACATGCACTTCGGCATCGGGCACACGTTCTTTAATATAATCGACCTGTGATTTGACCGCTGCCAGATTGTTTTGGGTGCCGCCCTGCAAAACAAAGACCCTGCCGAGCTCGGCCATACGCGGTATCTGCACTACGTATTGCCAGACGTTTTTTGGCAATACTAATGCCAAGCCCGCCAGCAATTCGTTGGCGGAGTAGCCTTCTTTTTGAAAATTCACGCGATCCGAATCCAGAAACACCGCGCAGCCGTAACTGAAATTTGGGGATAGATCCGCCTCAAAAGCACGATCAGCGTATTCCGTTACCGGTATACCGAACTGATCCGCCATAGCTTGTAACAGCATACCGTTCCCGGCGCTGCACGAATTCGAAAGGCGGAAATTTTTGATATCCCCTTTGTGCAAAAACAGCACTTTTATGTCCTGCCCGCCGATATCACAAATCACATCCGCATCCGGAAAAAAGTGGGTAGCGCTTTTCATGTGAGCGACAGTTTCAACTATATTACTGTCCGCTGCCAGCGCGGTTTCCAGCACATCGCCCGCGTATCCGGTCACCCCGAACCCACAAATATCCAGACTGGCAGACTGCTCGGACGCCCACGTCTTTAATTGCGCGAACATATCCTGCATATCTGAAATGGGATTACCTTTAGAGAGGCGATAGACTTTTTTAAGAATTTCGCCCTGCTCATCAATCAAAACCAACTTACTGGATGTCGAGCCACCATCCAGCCCAATCACGCCGCGGATCACCTGATTACTGCTGATGGTTGCCGCTTTGAATTTAGGCGCTGCATACAGGTCAACAAAGAACGATTTCTCGTTCGGATTTGCCACCAGTCCCGGACCGGCAGAATTTCCCAGCTGCGCTTTACGGCCATGGTTAATAAATTCTTTCAAGCCTTCCAGTCCAGCGTATTGACCGACATTCGCTTGTTCATGGGAGCCATATAAAACAGCACCGAACGCCGCATAAAGCTCAGCGTTGTCCGGTACAAAAATCATCTCTTCAATCGGTACATCTTTTGCGTATTGGTAGCCCCGCTCGTCCCAGGTCTGCGGGATTCTGTAGCGCCAACACTCTTGCAGAAACGGCAGATAGGTATTCGGCCCACCCAACAACAGCACCCGTGTGCGCAACGTATTACCGCGTGTAAGTACAGAGATATTCTGTTGGACAATCGCGTCGGCCAGAGAGCATAGGATTTCTTCTTTAGGAATACCGCTTTTCACCAGGTTTACGATATCGGTTTCCGCAAACACACCGCATTTAGCCGCTACGTGATGCAAATGCTCCGTGTCGAAGTGCAAATTCGCCACTTCTTCCAGCGGCATTCCCACTTTTATAAAACATTTGTCTATGGTCGCGCCGGTTCCCGAGGCACATTTATCGTTCATAGACGTAATGGCCTGCTTTTCACCGGTTTCGGGATTTTCTTTAAAGATGATGATTTTTGCATCCTGCCCGCCCAGCTCGATCACGCTGCCGACTTCGGGATGGTAATATTCCACCGCCATTGTCACCGCGTTGACCTCCTGCACAAAGCGCCCGCCAATATGCGGAGCAATCGGGGACGAGCCCGAGCCGGTGGCAAAAATGCGAAATGCGTTATTGGAAGGAGGGAATTTAGACTCGATGTCCTGCATCATTTCGAGTACTTTTTCGGCCTGCTTGGTTTCGTGCCGTCGATACTGATGCCACAAGATCTGCTTGGTTTCTGCGTCCACCACTACGGCTTTTACCGTGGTGGAACCCACATCAACTCCGATGATTAGGGATCGTAAATCCGTCGTTGAATCGAGGTTTGGCAAATCCGTTCTCCAGGTCAGTTCTTATTTTTCTTGCGCGACCACTACCCAAAAGTCCGCAACCTGCGTCCAGCATCACTCTGTGCCGTTGAGTCTCGCACAGGCTTCCGTGCGATGTAAACAGCCGTCCAAGCGGGATGGCACCTACACCACTAAAGCGGCGTTCCGGCTCGCCTTTATGACCACACTAGCAACGAAGTGTCACCCGCAACACCAAAATTCCATAAAAAAAGCCGCACCCAGAAGGGGTACGGCTTTTAATATTAAACTTGTTTCGATGTCGCCAGGCCAGATTGGCAAATCTGACCCGCACCTTGTAGATCAAGGTTTGGGCAAATATCCGCCTTTTATGCCTTTGCTAACAATGGCCACGGCGTTGTGAGCATGCAGACTCTCAAGATGATTCACTCTCAACCAGAAATCCTGATAGGACTCGTGCTCGTTTAGTACGGTTTGTATACGGCGGGCCGCATCTTCACAAAACATCAGATTCTGACCATTTAGCAGAGCAAACTCTTGCTCATCTTCACGCTTAACTGCGGTCTGGACCGGTGTTTTAAGAGCGTCTTCAACCACATCAATCAACTCTTCCAGTGGAAAATCATCGGTATCCTCTGATAGCTGGACTTTGATTTCGGCAACACTGCGTTGGCTATGAGGGGTTGCAACAATGCCCTGCTCGGTGCCAAGCCACCCATGCACTTCTTCAGCAGATATCGGGTCATGACCGGCAAAATCCTTGCGGAATTGCTGTTGGATCAATTGCCGGGCCAAAGCTGCAGAACAAGGACAAGTAGAGGAATAAGGGATTTCCACATGCAGCTCGAACTGGAAGCCCTCAGGTGATTCGCTCGCTACAATACGGGCGGGGTACGCCTTCCAACCACTGAACTCGCTTTTGAGCGCCGGTCGACGAGCCAGAAACTCAAAGCGGAAATCCACAAACGCCTGGTCACTCAGGCCTTCATGGGATTCCAGAAAACGCCGCAGAATATCGCGCAAACCACGGGCAGTCATAGTTTGACTGCAAACTTCATCCAGCAGCAGATAAAGCCGCGACATGTGGATGCCTTTCGCCTCTGGGTTAATCAGGTTTACATACGCCTGAGCTTTCGCAACGGCGTGTGCCACGGCCCCGTTACGCGTAGGAATAGCGAGTGGAACATCGATTTCGCTCATGCCGACCCAATCCAGCGCTACGGATGCTTTGGCCTGAGATGCGACGGCGATGTCAGGCATTGATCTGCTGCCCATTGCTGATATATCCAAATATTTCATAAAGTCAGAGGACTCCTCCAGGCAAAACCCTGAAACTCTTCCGGTGATTCCGGTCACGGTTTCGAATACCTGGACAATTAATCCATAGGGTCAGGCTCTTTACAAGCGCTGAAAATGACGCCGGATTTTATAACAAACTGAGCCAAGACTGAAATTTAGTTGACTAAGCACCTAATGCATTAAACTCATTGGGGGATAATACCCATATTTATCAGCTTGTTAATAGATTTTAATCTACCACGGGCGCAACGTGTTGATAGTTTTCCTGCCCGTGGGCCGATAGACATTTTTGATCACATACATGCGAAAAGTGCCACCCAAAGCGCGAATCATTTGCAAACCGGAAAAACATATCAGAACCTATCCCGTCATTCGAAGCCAAACCAAACAATATCTCTAACAAGAACGGAGCACGCAGTATGGCCCGCGCACCCCATGAATCACCCTCCCCTCAGGTGGTTATCCGAACGGTTGCCGCGACCCATGGCAAAGAGTGGGTATTAGCCGCCTGGTTGTTATTCAAACAAGCGCCCTGGCCAGTACTCGGCAGCTGGGTCGTAGTAATGGTGCTGACTGTTACTGCGAGTGCAGCGCTGCCGATTATTGGAACCGTGTGCACACCGGCTCTCTTCGCCGGATTTGCCAGCGCGGTTGACCGTTTGCGAAATGGCAGGCGCATTGATATCGCGGATCTGCTGCAAGGGCTGCAACACCGAGGTATTCCATTGCTCATATTGGGGGTATTGCTTATTTTGACTACCGGAGTGATTGCCCTATTGATAGCTGCCATCGCAGCGGTGATGCTCAGCGCCATGAATCAAGGACATATGACTTTAATTCTGGCCGCAACAATGGTATGCGTTCTAATCGGTTTAGCGCTGGCATTCGTGGTTGTGTTTGCTATGACCTGGGCGCCCTGTTTGGTTTATTTTAATCATCAAAGTCCGACAGAGGCCTTAAAAAGCGCCATCCTGGGCATGCTCAAAAATATGAAAGCATGCTTTATATATAGCCTTTTGGTCTTGCTTTTATACCTCGGGGTTTTATTGACTGCCGGTATCGGGATCTTACTGGTGGGTCCTTTACTCATGGTCGCAATGTATACCAGCTACAGGGATGTTTTTGTGGACTATAAAGATTAGCTAAATGCCTTATTTAACAGGCCAGAATTGCCGGCAAAAATACAGAATAACAACAAAATAAAAACCCCTTTGCAGCAAACACCCCCTACCATAGACGACAATCAAATTTCGTCTTGAGACTATGTCCCGGCTATTCGTTTTATTACTACTTATACTGTCTGCATTCCCGTGTTACAGCGAAGATTTGTTCACCAAAGCAGCAACAGCGAACGGCATCAGCCCCGCCCTCTTGCGCTCCATTGCAGAAATGGAATCGCAAGTTAATCCGTGGGCGGTCAACTTGAACCGAGAAGGGTTTATCCCTTCCACCAAAGCGGATGCCATTGACCTGGTGCAGCAGGCCCGTAACAAGCCCTGGCTTTTACGGGTGGACTACAAAGAAGAATCGCATCGGTTATTTTTTACCAGCAGCAAAGACGCCACAGCCGCTTTGTCCGATATCCGCTCCGGAGCAAACCTTCTTGGGATCGAAGCACCACACCAATGGGAAATCCGCCTGCTTGACACCCGCAGCGTTGATATCGGTCTAATGCAGATAAATTGGAAATTCCACGGACGCCATTTTGATTCACTGGATGAGTTATTTGAGCCCAGGGCCAATATAAACTATGCCGCGCGCTATCTGGGCAGTTTAATCAAACGCCATGGAGACGTAGAAAACGCGGTAGCGCACTACCATAGCAATACTGAAAAATTTCAGGATATCTACCTTAAGGGATTTCTGCCAATTTATCAGCGCCAGCTACTATCGATCAATACCGCGGTAACCGCTGTACCTTAACCAATCAATTTGAGTAAACTTGCTCCATTCTGTGCCCTGCCGCTGTCTATAACGGTAACGTAGCTGGATACATTCAAAAGGAGAAAAGCATGTCTATCGGTTTCATCGTCACCTTGGTTGCGATCGCTATTATCGTTATCTATTTCATCACCATTTACAACAAGCTGGTAGCACTGAAAAACCGCTTCAAGAACGCCTTTTCCCAGATCGATGTGCAACTGCAAAGGCGTTATGACCTGATCCCCAACCTGGTGGAAACCGCCAAAAAATATATGTCCCACGAGCGGGAAACCCTCACCGCCGTTATAGAAGCCCGCAATCAGGCGCTGGCCGCATCGAAAGCCGCTGCCAGCCATCCTGATGACGGCTCTGCCATGCGAAACCTATCCGGAGCCGAATCCCTGCTCGGGGGCGCGTTGGGCAAATTATTTGCCCTATCAGAAAGCTACCCGGACCTGAAAGCCAATACCACCATGACCCAGCTAATGGAAGAACTGTCCTCCACTGAAAATCGTATCGCCTTTGCCCGCCAGGCGTTTAATGATTCGGTTATGGAATACAACACGTACCGGGAACAATTTCCCAACAGCCTTGTAGCCGGGGGACGATTCCAGCCCGCTGAACTTCTGGAAATTGAGGATCCGGCGGCGAAAAAAAGTGTAAAAGTCGATTTTGGCTAAGTGACTATTGCCCGCCAGACAGGCAGGTAATCTCACACACCCTGAAACCCAATCTTTGTACTGGTAGAATTCCATGAGTTTTTTTGAGAACCAGGATCGGGCCAGAAAAAAAACAGGATTACTTGTTTTTTACTTCTGCACCGCAGTGCTGCTGATTATTGCAGCAGTCAATATTGCTATCTATTTCATCTTATTTTTGGCTAATCAGCAAAAATTTTCCTTTGGCTATTGGCTAACCACAGGCACATGCTGGTGGATTGCATTGGCCACCCTGATCATCATCGCTGGAGGTAGCCTGGTACGCATGGCCCAATTGGGCAAGGGCGGCGTATCGGTTGCACTCATGGCCGGTGGCACACCTCTGAACCCCGACACCAGCGATCACCAGGAACAAACCCTGATCAACGTTATAGAAGAAATGGCGATCGCCTCAGGCAGCCATGTTCCCCGCGTTTTCATAATGCGTGAAGAAGAAGGCATCAATGCTTTTGTGGCGGGCACTCAAGCCAATAACACCGTGTTAGCGATTACACAAGGAGCACTCGATAAGCTCACCCGGGATGAATTGCAAGGCGTCATAGGCCATGAGTTTTCACACATTCTGAACGGTGACATGAGCCTGAACGTGCGCTTATTGGGTATTCTGGGCGGCATTCTGATGATCGGACAAATCGGAGAGTTCTTGATGCGGGGAAACCGCAGTCAAATTGTCCTGCATGGATCAAGTAGACGCATAGGCAATAAGTTGATGCCCCTTGCCCTGGTGTTAATCGTAGTGGGCTATATTGGATTATTTTTTGGTCGACTGATCAAAGCGGCTATATCCCGCCAGCGCGAATTCCTTGCCGACGCTTCGTCAGTCCAGTTCACCCGTAGCCC
The DNA here is from genome assembly GCF_009746715.1 of Ketobacter sp. MCCC 1A13808. Taxonomy (NCBI): domain Bacteria; kingdom Pseudomonadati; phylum Pseudomonadota; class Gammaproteobacteria; order Pseudomonadales; family Ketobacteraceae; genus Ketobacter; species Ketobacter nezhaii. The sequence goes on along the minus strand of NZ_VRKW01000019.1, from coordinate 44,666 downwards.
AGAAGGTATCGCCAGTGCGTTGTACGCCATCCAATACCATGCCGGCCAAGGCTTTCTGATGAATCGTCATGCAGAAGATATGAGCCACATGTGCTTCGGGGATAGCGTCAAAGTGAGAATGAGCAGAATTTTGGCTACCCACCCGCCCATTGAAGATCGCATCCGGTCCATCGACCCGGGGCTGCTGCCGCGCCTGAAAGCGCGCTTTAAAAAACGCAGTGAATCGGGCCATTTGAAAGCGGGTCGTGCAAGGGGATATTCCCAATCCCCCCTACAACCGGAGGCCGATAATCAGTTCCAGCCGGACAACATCACGGCCCTTGTAAACGCGAACACCTCCTCCCTGTCACCTGAAGCCATCGCAGCATCAATGAAAGACTCGATTGGCCATCCGACACCGGATCATCACTATTACGCTCACTCTCTTCACCAAGGATTCCACCAAGGCCTTAGAGAAACCGCACACAACCCGAAATTGGCCCCGGTTATTCTGTATGGCCTGCTACTCACGGAAACCAGGCTCACTTCGACCGCCCCCCCCGTGATAAAAATTCTGGAGCAAGACGACCACTGGACTCGACTGGGAGAACATACGCAAGCGTTTCAGGCGATCGTCAATGAACTCCCGGTTGAATACCGCCTTCCACTGCTGGAAATAGCAATTAATACCCTAAAAACCTCGCCACCGGAAATACGAAAGCAGGTTATTGAGACCTGTTTCCTTCTGATCAAGGCAGACCAACGGATCACGCTGTCAGAGTTTGTTTTCACTTATCTGGTAAAACAGGGCCTAAGTGAAATAAGACGGCCGCCCCGGAATATTTATTCACTGACTAAAGCAGAAGATGCACTGGGGACGCTGTTCAATGCCCTGGTAAAAAGCAGCGGGGAAAGCGCTGAACGTCAAAAGCAAAACCTTACCGCCATCATGGGTAATTTCAGTGAACAGGATGCCAGTCATTTCCTGAATACGACACCCAGCGCAATGGGATTGAACACGGCGCTGGAACGCCTAAACCGATTAACGCCACTGCTTAAAGAACCGGTAGTGAATGCCTGCGTGGACTGCATACTGCACGATAAAAAAGCCGTCATAAAAGAAATTGAGCTGTTAAGGGCTGTTTGTGCGGCCTTGGACTGCCCGATGCCCCCAGTGCTGGAACATCACTAATTTTCAGTGATCTTAAACGGCAGATATTCAGTGGCATTTTCCTGATATTGCTGCATATGCTGCTGTTCCGACTGAAGGTATTGCGCAATTGCGTGCCGGAATCCGCTATGACTAATGTAATGCCACGAGGTAGTCGTAACGGGCTCAAAGCCCCGGATCAATTTGTGCTCGCCCTGCGTGCCCGGGTCAAAACGGGATAACCCGCGCTCGATACAGAACTCAATCCCTTGGTAAAAACAGGCCTCGAAGTGTAAGCAGTCTATATTCTCGATAGCTCCCCAATGGCGCCCATACAATACCTTGGCATCGAAAAAGCAAAGAGAACCACCAATGAACCGCCCTTCCTTATAGGCTTGCACCATCAATACATTATTCGCCAGTGTTCTGCCAATTCGCTGAAAAAAAGCCAAGTTCAAATGCGGTTCCATGCCCCGCTGATGATAGGTATTACAATAGAATTGAAAATAGTCTAACCAATCTTGCTCATTCAACTCCGTTCCCGTAACACGGCAAAGCGTCACACCCTGCTCCATTACTTTCTGCCGTTCCCGGCGCAGACTCTTTCGCTTACGGGATTTCAGCGTGGCGAGGAAATCATCAAAATGGTTGTAGCCCCGGTTGTTCCAATGAAACTGCGTATCTCGGCGAGACAACAACAGACCGTCCGGGTTAGCCGGTGGCGCCTGCTCCGAAAACAGCAAATGCCAGCTGGAATCAGCACCTGATTTGATCTGCGTCCGGATAACGTCAAAGACTTGCTTCCACAGTTCCGATTGGTCGTAACCCTCTGCGGCCCACCAACGGGGACCTGAACTGGGTGTAAACGGTATAGAAGTCACCAGTTTGGGATAATAACGCAACCCGTTCCGATGATAAGCATCAGCCCAGTTCTGATCGAACACAAATTCACCCCAAGAGTGGGCTTTACGATACAGCGGCAGATAGAACACTGGGGCACCTGCGTCTTCCAACCACAGATGGCAAGGCTGCCAGCCGGTTTCGGCGGCAACGCAACCGGTCTCCTCCAGGGCGCTCAAAAATGCCTCATTCAAAAATGGGTTGGCGTTAGCGGACGGGAGCTGCTGTATTAATGACAAAGGTAAATCCGAAAAACGAGCTGATTGTTTAACCACCATATCTGTACTCACCCACACCAAAACGATGATCAATAACTGAACTTTTAATGCCAATCGCAAGAAACGTGTTGATATTTTCCCTGAAAATGGTATTCATTTAAGTAGAAATAGAATAAACCACAATAATAAAGCAATAAGCACGGGGAATGCTAAGGATGACCAACTTGTATAGGCAAACTAAAGGACGTAGGTATGAGCTTATTTCAGGACAAGTCGGATTACTTTCTAAAAGGTGACGACCAGTTAGACGTCTTCCACCTTCGCCCTCATGGCTGCGACGTTATGTTCAGCCATTATGAAGCCGACACCCAAAATCTCTCTGTCAGTAATTCCACTCAGTGTAAATGCCTGGTTATTCAAGGTAGCGTCTCTCTCAACCTTAATCAGAACCAGCAGGATTTCACCACCGGAGAATGGTTCGAAATTCCGGCCAACACGCTGCACGACGTTCATTATCTGACGGATTGCTCGATAATAGAATTCTGGTTTGAGGCCAAGCACTAAACCCGGTTTGATACCGGCACCCGGCTTACGCTATGCTGGCTCCGCTATAGGAGCCCCGTATGAACAAACCGTTTTCACAAGCATGCGAAAATAATAAAGCCCCCATTCTTTCCGTACTTCAGCACCACCTAAAGGCTGCGTCCAGCCTGCTGGAAGTTGGCAGCGGTACCGGGCAACACGCGGCCTATATGGCAACTCACCTCCCCTACATACAATGGCAACCCTCGGACGTTGATTCGAACTTAAGCGGAATCAGGCAATGGTGTGACGAAGCGAACTGCGCTAATTTACTTCAACCGGTACCTTTCGATGTCAATATTTTGCCGCACCCGAATCAGCACCACCACCTTTTCTCAGCCAACACACTACATATAATGAGTTGGGATGAAGTACAGTCCTTGTTTAAACTCATCCCGCATCTAATTTACCCTGAAGGTTTTGCTTTTTTCTACGGACCTTTCAAATATGATGGTCAATTTACTTCGCCCAGCAATGCCGATTTTGATCTGTGGTTAAAACAACGGGGACCTCATCAGGGTATACGCGATTTTGAAGCAGTCCGGGAACTTGCAGAGCGGTCCGGATTAAGCCTGATCGACGATGTCGCTATGCCGGCTAATAACCAGCTATTGGTGTGGCGTCGGGAGCGATGAACCAGGAATCAGAATAACAGTATACTTAGCACGCAAGATGCCGCTATGCTACGAAGTCTTGCTATCGTTAAAAATGAAAGGCTATATAAAAATATGACAGAAACGGAGAATAAAGAAACCCAGCCTGCACTTCGCTTTAAAGAACTGCAGCTTGATTCTTCTTTACAGCAGGGCATTGACGATCAGGGATTCGAATTCGCCACCCCTATTCAGGCACTCTCACTACCTCACAGCTTGCAAGGTAAAGATGTTATCGGCAAAGCGCAGACCGGCACCGGCAAAACCGCGGCTTTTCTGATCACCGTCATTGACCGCCTGTTAAAAGAGCCCGAACAAGAAGAACGCTACAACGGTGAGCCCCGCGCGCTGATTTTGGCCCCCACACGGGAGCTGGCCATGCAGATTGAGAAAGATGCCGCCACCCTTATCAAGCACACGCCCGTGACCTTGATGAGCATCGTTGGCGGTATGGATTACCAGAAACAACAACGCAAACTGCAAAATGAAATTGTCGATATTGTTGTCGGCACCCCCGGCCGCCTGATTGATTTTGTGAAAAACCGGGATTTGTTTTTAAGCGAAGTCGAGATACTCGTTATTGACGAAGCGGATCGCATGCTGGATATGGGTTTTATACCCGATGTGAAACGATTAATTCGGGAAACTCCCTTCAAAGAATACCGTCAGACATTACTGTTCAGTGCCACGTTCACCGAAGACATCATGAACCTTTCTTCCAGCTGGACCATTAACCCTGAACAACTGGAAGTCGCTTCAGAAACCGTTGCTGCTGACACGGTAGATCAAAAGGTTTATATCGTAACGACCGAAGAAAAATTTGTGTTGTTATACAACCTGATATCCCAAAATGAACTGGAACGAGTCATGATCTTTGCAAACCGACGTGACGAAACCCGGGATTTAACGCACAAACTAAGGGACTACGGTATTAAGTGCGCAACGTTATCCGGCGATGTTCCCCAGCATAAACGGATCAAGGTTCTGGAAGGATTCCGGGAGGGCAAAATCCGTGTTTTGGTGGCAACGGATGTCGCTGGCCGGGGCATTCATATTGATGACATCTCTCATGTCGTGAATTACAGCTTGCCGGAAGACCCCGAAGATTATGTGCATCGAATCGGGCGTACCGGGCGAGCAGGTAAAAACGGAGTCAGCATAAGCTTTGCTTGCGAGGAAGATGCATTCCAGTTGCCCGCCATTGAAAAGCTATTGGGTGATAAGCTGGAATGTGTGCAGCCAGAAGAGGATTTGCTAAAGGATATTCCTGCACCCCAAATAGACAGCTCACGGCAAAATGAGCGCAGCTCACACGAGCACAAGCCACAGCGCAAACGACGCAGCCGACGACCCAGGCAGTCAAACAGCGCTAATTAAGTGGAACGGAAACAAAATACCAAGCTGCATGGCACGGTCTTTTATAAGATCCGCGCCATGCTTGGCTAGCAAGCTTGCTCGATCAAGCAGGCTGGAAAGGGTCTCCCCATTCCTGTGCCAATGCCTCTCGTAATGCGCTGACCCGATCGCTACCAATCCGCGAAGACAGCGACGTTTCAATCTCACGCAGAGCAGAAACGGCTGTACCACCCACACTCTCGCCTTTCTCGGTATAAACAACCACTTTTGCACGACGATCACTGGGATCCGGTTGCAATGTCAGATAGCCCAATTCAACCATTTCGTTAATGGTCTGGTGAATAGCCTGACGCGTAACTCCAACCCTGGCGGCAATCTCGGATGGACGAGTCACGCCCTCACCGATATTAACGAACACCAGCGATTGGGCTCGAGTAATAGCAGGCCAACCCTGTTGCTTTAGGGCGTTTTGCAGCCCTTCGTCTGCCCAATAAAAAGCTCGCATAAAAAGCTGAGCCAAATTTGTATCTACGGAGCTTCGTCCAAGTTCAGACATACTTCAAACCCTTATCAAATTAACCTAATCATTCACAGCCGACTGCGTTAGCATCGTTGCAATCAATACATCTTTCTCCAACCAAACCTGATTTACCCATTCCTGAAGCCGCGCCCGAAATACAGGATCACCTTCGTAATCGCCCTGCGCGAAATCTTCCGGAATCGGTCGTTCCTTCACCTGTACCGATATACGACGAATTCGGCCACATAACAAATCCCAAAACCCTATGGTCTTATCGTGATAAACGATCGTCACGTCCAGCATTGAACGCAACTGCCCCCCCATTGCAGATAACACAAACGCTATTCCTCCCGATTTAGGTTTTAATAGGTATCGGTACGGTGATTGTTGTGCGTCGTGCTTTTCTTGCGTAAAGCGTGTCCCCTCCAGAAAATTCATAACAGAAACCGGTACTTCTTTAAACTTCTCGCACGCTTTCCGCGTGGTTTCCATATCTTTACCCTTCATTTCAGGGTGCTTTGCTAAATACTCTTTGGTGTATCTCTTCATAAATGGGAAGTCTAACGCCCACCATGCCAATCCCAATAGAGGCACCCAGATCAACTGCTGTTTCAGAAAAAACTTCAGCATCGGAATCCTGCGATTGAAGATGCTCTGTAAAATTAATATATCGCTCCAGCTTTGGTGGTTACAACTCACCAGATACCATCCGTGATACTGCAAGTTGTCATCGCCCCGAATATCAATTTCAATCTTCTGAACTAAGGCCAAAACTGAGCGATTGATCGACATCCAGGTTTCGGCAATCTGGATTAGCACCACAACGGTCCAACGCTGCCACACCGGAACCGGGATCAGGAATTTCAGGATGGTGAACATAAACAAAGGCGTCACACACACCACGGTATTCAACGCTATGAGCGTAAATGCCAACACACCCTTAAAGGGAGCGGGCAAAAAAGACAACATATTAGAGTATTCTCCCCGGACTCAAGGTCATTCCCGAACATAAAACGACCCAAAACGTCGCCCCCTTAGTAAAGAGGCCGCACATTATGCCACAATTGTCCGAAAACTAAACGGTGAATTTAGGTGAAATTTGAGCTAATACGCTCCCCGCATGACCACATCTGGACAAGCTATTAACACCCATGGGAATCCGCGATCCCGGCCCGCTTCAACCTAATTCACTTATCAAATGTATAACAAAGACTTAGCCTTGTGTTGGCTGCTCGGCTTTGGGAAACTGATCTATGGGTCGCGTAATTGTAGTTGGCCACTTTGTATTCTGATCAGGCCAGCACATGCCAATTTCTGCACAAATAAAGCGTTCAACCTATAACAGCGACCAAAGTTCGACTATATTTAATTAGTCAAGGAGGCAATATCCAGTTATTTCATTGGTTTAGATGGAACTCATGATGGTTTTATTCACGGCTCGTGATAACACCCGTCCGGATCACAACGCTCACTACTCAAGTTAAGTCTAGAGGCACAAAGCAGGTGCATACATGAAGGTTAAAACGCAACTTACATTCAGCATTACCCTAACCTACTTGTTATTGCTTCCGGGTCTAGCATTCGCTGACACTTTTGACGATGCGGTAAATGAATACATTAAGGGCTACAAAGAATGCACTGAAGCGAATACGTTACGCAGTACTAACTTACAGGCGGCAAAACGAAAATTTGACGGTTACCTGAAACACCTGAATCGAGCAAGATCCATTGACCCCTCTATTACGACCACAACGCAGCGGGATATGGATTCCAATTTGCGATATTGCGAGCGGGTAGAAGTTAATATCAAGCGCGCAGAAGCAACCCCGATTTTGGAGAAAGGCTTTACTTATTGTGACACGGCAAAAGATGCGTTGAAAAATGGTGACGTGCAGAATGCGAACACCAACATGACCGAATACAAACGTCATCGCGATGATGCCATGATCATTACAGACAGCATCATGGAAGTCTTTGCACTGTCTTCTAAAATCCGCTCTTGTGCACGGGTTGAAGAAAAGCTGGCTGAAGCGATGCGCGAAGAGCAGCTGGTGGTTGATAAATTCAACCTCGCTATTAGCGGTTACCAGGAAGTAAATAAGCAATGCCAGGCTGCCCGCACAATGATTTCGTCACCGAACTTTAATCTGAACAAGTTAGATGACGTCAACACGCTTATGAACGAATCGGCAAAAGCCAAGAAAAGCGCACGGCAAAATGCAGAGGCTTTTACGATTATGGAGCAGCAGCCCAATCGCACACAAAGCCAGGAACTGAAAAAACAAGTTGATTCAGCTGCAAGCTGTGAGGGCCAGACCTCTGAATTTATACGGACGGCAATTAAAAACAAGCGCGCGCTGGAGAAAGATATTCTTGAGGGTATTGCCGTGCTGACAGAGGCACAAAACGCTTGCGATGCTGCCGCCAAATCCAGCATCCGCTTTACTGGAGATGCCGACGTTTCAAAAGCGGAAAGCGCCTACAATCAGTCAGCCACCCAAAAACGCAAAATCACAAGCGATAGCAAGTTATTGGGGACGGTTAAACAGTATTCAAGCTGGACTTCCAGCCAGCAATTTTCCAAATTAATGAATTCTACTGAACGCTGCCAAACAGCGACTGCAGCCAACATCAAAAAGCAGAAAGCGGCTTACGGTCAACAGCAAGATAAGGCGAAACAAGAAACCGCCCGACAAACCCAGCTGGAAAAAGAGCGTCAACAACTCGCCGAAGAGCAAGCAAAACAAGAAGCAGAGAAACGAAAGCAAGCTGAAATCGCCCGAAAACAAGCTGCAGAAGAAGCACGCAAGGCCGCGTCACTTGAAGATGTTCCTGATGACGCCGAGGTGGACGACGATGAATTTGGCAGTTTCGGAGACAATGATAGCTCTGGTGGATGGACTGACTTGGTAAAATAGGTTCAGCACAGGTGAAATAAAAAAGGTTCAATGGAATTTTCATTGAACCTTTTTTATTTGGCAATCGTTTCTGTAGAAAAAAAGCCCGCTTGTGTGCGGGCAAAGGACTACAGAGGGAAACCGTGTGTATCAATAGAAGCCGAAATTATCTTCTTCCATCTCCATCAAACTATCTATGCCGCCGTTAAGTGTTTCAACGTGCGCTTTGGTGCGCGGCAGGATACGCTTAAAATAAAAACGGGCTGTCTGAACTTTCGCGGTATAGAAACCAACGTCACTGCTACCGGCAGCCAACTGCTCTTGGGCGGACTTGGCCATCAAGGCCCAAAAATAGGCTAACGTGATGTAACCGCTGTACATTAGATAATCCACTGCAGCAGCGCCAATTTCTTCCTGATTGGCCATCGCCCGCATGCCAATCTGAGTTGTCACGTCACCCCATTCTTTGTTAACCGCTGACAAAGGCGCGATAAACTCCGCCATAGATTCGTTATCTGCATTTTCTTTGCAGAATTTGTGAACGATCTTGGTGAAGTTTTTGAGTAACGCGCCCTGCGTCAACATCACTTTACGCCCTAATAAATCCAGGGCCTGGATACCGGTAGTGCCTTCATACAACGTGGAGATGCGGGTGTCGCGAACAATTTGCTCCATACCCCATTCCCGGATAAAACCGTGACCACCAAATACTTGTACACCATGATTGGCGGCTTCCAGACCGGCTTCTGTACAAAAGGCTTTCGCAATCGGGGTCAAAAATGCCATCAAGTCATCGGCCAGTTTTTTCGCTTCTTCGTCTTCAGCATGCTCAACCACGTCACCCTGCATGGACAGGTAATACAACATTGCACGACCGCCTTCAGCAAAAGCCTTCTGGGTCAACAGCATGCGACGAACATCCGGATGAACAATGATCGGGTCAGCTTCTTTATCCGGTGCCTTAGGTCCGCTTAATGAGCGCATGGCTAAACGATCTTTTGCGTACGCCAATGCACCCTGGAATGAACCTTCCGCAGCCGAGACGCCCTGCAACGCAGTTCCGATACGCGCTGTATTCATAAAAGTGAACATGCAGTTCAGACCGCGATTAGGGGGGCCGATCAGATACCCTTTCGCGCCTTCGAAGTTCAGCACACAAGTGGCTGAGGCTTTGATTCCCATTTTGTGTTCGATAGAGCCGCAGGTCACTCCGTTGGCTTCACCCAAGGTACCGTCTTCGCCGACATTTACTTTAGGTACAATGAACAAAGAAATGCCCTTGGTGCCTTTGGGCGCATCCGGTAAGCGCGCCAATACAATGTGAATAATATTATCCACCATGTCGTGGTCACCCGCCGAAATAAATATTTTGTTTCCGGTAATGCTGTAAGAGCCGTCGGCATTGGGCTCCGCTTTCGTGCGCAAAATTCCCAAATCCGTTCCACAGTGTGATTCGGTTAAACACATGGTTCCGGTCCATTCTCCGGATATCAACCGAGTCAAAAACCGCTCTTTTTGCTCAGGAGTACCATGCGATTCCAGCGTTTTAATTGCGCCATGGCTGAGTCCGGGATACATTCCCCAGGACCAATTCGCAGTACCCACCATTTCACTGATCATAATTCCCAATGAATTCGGCAAGCCCTGGCCACCATCTTCAATAGATGCGCTAAGTGCTGGCCATCCACCCTCGATGTATTTTTGATACGCCTCTTTAAAACCTTTTGGAGTTGTGACCTGGCCGTTCTCAAAGCCACAACCTTCTTCATCGCCATTGCGATTCAAGGGCGCCAACTCGTTTTCGCAGAACTTAGCGCCTTCTTCCAGAATGGCATCAATCAAATCACGATTAACTTCCTCATCGCCACGCAGCGCTTTGTAATGCTCTTCCAACTTCAGAACTTCGTGCAATACAAACTGTATATCTCGTCTGGGAGCTTTATATTCTGGCATGGTTAAATCCTCGTTTGCCCGTATGCGTCTGCAGGCATGTTGAACAACATTCGGCTTGGCTGGCTTCAACCAAGCATGGAAATCCAGTGAAAACTGTATCATTGATGCAGGCTTGCACCAAAACATTCGGGGAAAGCATGGTACCCGAACTATTCAAACGAGCGTTAGAATTTTTCGTGACCCCGAAGTCAAACCCGGCCTTCGCATTCCAACGCTCAACACTGACAAACAGAAGTTTCAAACAATTGTTTTAATTCGTCAATGTTGTTTTACACTTTTCATACAGATATTGGCCGAGTAAGGCCACTTGTTGGCCGAAATTTAGCAAACTACCCCCGTCATGCGAGCAATGATTGAGCCAATTGAGCGCAATAAAAAAGTTTTTAAATTAATAGGAAAGATAGGGACGCTGCGTGCGCACAATGCAGGCTCAGGCTAGAAGGTGCAACTGCCCGCTTTTACCGTAAGGGTGCTGCACATCAACCGGACCTTGCTGCCGGAATTGCTGGAAATAGACGTTGTCGGTCGCGACTCGAAACGCAGCGGCAGTTTGACTTTCAGTGTCTGAGGTTATCGCGGCAGGGTTTGCTTCTGCCAAACCGGCCTCTCCCGCTGACAAATTAAGTTGATCGCGGCTGGCGTCATACACTGATGACGAGTTGTCGCCACGTTTTTCCGGGAGCGCGCCAGGATCATCCGACTCACTTTCAGCCGTTTCTGATTCCCGCTCCCGTACTGACTGCTCGGCTTCCTGGGCTTTCAATTGCTGCAGCTCGGCCTGAGCATTCAATTCCATTCGAGCAGCTTCTGCTGCCACCAGACGATCCTGTGCGGATGGCTGAGCCGGCGCCAAAGCCGCAGCTTGAATCACTCTGGCCTTTTCAATAGTCGCTTGGGGATCGTTGGCCTCCGATACGCTGATGCCCACTTCGCCAGCTGTAGCGTAGTTTTTACCATCGGGGCCTCGTGTGAATTCATAACTGGGAGAACCCGCATATTGCCCTCCGACTGCAGCATGAGCCGCCTCGTGAACCCGTACTTCACGGTCACGAGCCTTAAGCTGATCAATGATAACCTGGTCTTCCTGCTGCTGTTGCTGCTCTGCTTGTTTTTCGGCTTCCGCTTTGCTTAAAGACGGTTCCTTCGGCGCTGTTTTTTCAGTATCGGATGGTGGCGCAGGACTGGCGCCATTCGCCACAGGGGAGTCAGATTGTTGGTTCTGGGAAGCCGCATCTTTTTCTGCGGCTTCAACCGGAGGAATCGCCCCACGTGCACTAACGCGAACCACTCCGGTTGCGGTCGTCGCACTTTCTGCACCGCTATAATACGCCGCGTTCGTTTGAGCAGGAGAAATAAACATCAGCTTGACCGCTTATGCCTGAATATCAATGAGCGAGCCGATCGTGTCACTGGCCGTCTGCAGCACCTTAGCAGAAGCCTCAACCTGCACTTTGCCCTGCATCATTGTAACCGCTGATTCGGTCAGATCCCGGGTCGGGTTTTCTGATACCGCTACTTTAGCAATGTTGGCTGTTGCCTGATTGATCTGGCTATAGCCTTTTTGGATGCCCATTACACCGTTGTTCATAATGGAGCCGATGGCCATAATATTTACCTCATCCGGACAATTCTGAGACCCGCGCATACCGACTGCGGGTTAACACGCTGACCTAGCCCAGTGAGCTCCTGCATTAGCGAACCAATACAAAGCGGTCTAACGGCGTTCTAATCAGTATAGACCAGCAGATCAAATATTGTACTGCCGGAATCTACCCGGCAACGATGGAGTAAAGAGCTGCTTTTAAAAACGAAAATCATCAAAACAGGTTAGGGAGGATTCCCCCGGAATTGGCGGACTGTAGCCCCATACCGAAAACCACGCATTAAATCCGGTTCTTAAAGTGCACTTTCTAATAGCCCATCAATATTAAGAAATTCCGCGCCGCCCCACTCGCTCGCCGACGTCTGCCGGGGAATCACACCCAAACAAGGCGCATCGATACGCGCTGCCAACGTTTCAATATTTTCTGACACCATCGACGCTGCAGGATCCAGGCAATTCGCCACCCAGCCAGCAAGCGGGAGGCCCGCCGCGGTAATCGACTGGACTGTTAGCAGGGCATGATTCAGACAACCCAAACGCACCCCCACCACCAGAATCACCGGGATGGCTAGCTGACCTACCAAGTCCGCCAACGTCTCCCGCTCATTCAGTGGCACCAGCCAACCACCAGCCCCTTCAATCAAGGCAACATCGGCCGGCGTCATCAACGAACCGCGAATAACACCGGTTAATCGATCCGCCGACAGTCGCCTGCCTTCCTGCTGAGCGGCCAGGTGAGGCGCAATGGCCGACTTCAGCGCAATGGGATTTATTTGCTGGTATGGCAATTGCTCTGTCATCGCCCGACGTAATTGCAACGCATCGTCGTTAACCCATTCACCACCCTGCTCTTCACAACCGGCCGCGATCGGTTTCAATGCCAATGTCCGTAACCCCTTCTGCTTAAGGGCATTCAGCAACGCGACTGTCACGTAGGTTTTTCCGACCTCAGTATCGGTGCCCGTGATAAAAAACACTTTTGTTTTAGCCATAATTTATTTTTCCACACAAACGACAACGTAATGCCAACTGGCAGGCAATTGCCCCGATTCAGTCCGGAGCCTTTCATAAGCCGCAGTCATACGCAAAACAGTCTGTTTTCCAGTTAACGAGGGGGTCCGATTGGAAGTGACCTGGTGGGCGCCCAAGGTTTTCAATTCGCGCGTTAGCTCCCGCACACTTTTATAAAAAACCTGATCTGTACGCTCCTGAAACGCAACCATGTTAAATTCAGATTGCTGCAAGGCCAAGCGCACCTGGTCAACCGGTAAAAAAGAATTCACGTGGCTGTGACGGCCTTCCGCCTGCGCCCAGCTTTGCTTTAATTCGCAGAGTGTCCCGTCCACCGGTAACGAAAACAAAAAACGCCCTTGCGGTTTTAACAAAGCACGGATGTCGGTCACTACCTGAAACAGGTTATCGCACCACTGTAATGCAAAACTACTGAACACCAAGTCAAAACATTGTGACGGGAAAGGGAGTTGCTCGGCATCGCCACAGACAAACCGACTAATACGCTTATCTTGATCACGCTGTTGCGCGACCGCGAGCATTCCGGGCGCAATATCCAAAGCCGTGAGACTATCCGCATAAGGTGACAACGCCCGTGTTAATGCACCGGTGCCACAGCCGATATCCAATGCGTTCTGATAATACTTTCCCTGTTTTTCAAGCAAAGACAACATCGCCTCCCCCACTTGGCGTTGCACATGCGCAACACTGTCGTACCGGGTAGCGGCACGGCTGAATGACTTTGCAATAGCGCGCTTGTTAACTGACATAACTCATCCTAAATTCCGCGCACTGAAAAATTCTGAGCAAGCCGCCACAAATAAATCAGGAGCCGATAAAAACGGGATATGGCTCACCCCTTTGATAATCGCCGTGTCCGCCTCTGGTTGCAGTTTGGTTATTGCAGCGCTGACCCCCACAGGAACCAGGTGGTCATGTTCCCCAAAAAGATACAGTGCCGGACATTGAATCTGATTTAACTCATTGCGCAAATCCACTTGCTGCAAAATCTCCAAACCACAGCGCAACGCTTTTTTTGCCGGAATCCCGTGAAAGGTCACCAGCTCCTTGAGCCGACGTATATCGGCCTTAATGGTATCGCTGCCCTTGCATTGTAAAGAGAGGAAACGAATGAGCGTGCCTTCTGCGTCTTCCAGCAGCACTTGATAAAAGGCAGTCAGAATTTCCGGATTAACGGCCACCAACCACTGGTCGTCAGAAACAAACCTGGGTGTCGATGCCACGCTCACCAGCCCGGTGACACGGCCGGGATAATCGATCGCGGCTTTCATTGCTACCATGGCACCCAGCGACCAGCCCATCCATACAGCTTGGGCTGGAGCAATAGCCAGTATATGCCGCAGCAGATAGTCCAGGTCGTAGTCTCCGCCCGGCATAGGGCTACGCCCCAAGCCGGGTAAATCCACCACAGTCACCTGAAAACGTTGTAGCAGTGCTGGCATCACCGGATCCCATACCAGACTGTGCATACCCCAACCATGAACCAACAAAAGCTCGGGGGGGCGCTCGATATCGCCTGTGCAGCGAAAAGTGTCGTAGTAAAGTGACAAAGACATGACTTGGATAAACTCCTACTGCTGGTCAGTCTGGTGAAATACCGACACCAAGGTATCCAGCAATTGATCTATTTCGATTTCCTGATGATCGGCCTGCAACGTAATACGTAACCGCGCGGTATTAACAGGCACCGTCGGAGGCCGGATAGCGCCGACCAGAATGCCACAAGCTTGTAGCTTTTCGCTGATCTGAACCGCCCGTTCCGAATCGCCGATCTTGAAAGGTTGAATGGCGGATTGCGACGACAGTATTGGTAACTGCCGGGCCGCTGCAGCCCTGCGAAAATAGTCAATCAACGAGTGCAAACGGTCTATGCGCCAGGTTTCCGTTTCCAACAACGACAACGATTCCAGGGACGCCGCAGCAATCGCAGGCGGGATTGCCGTGGTGTAAATGTAGGATCGGGAGAATTGAATTAAAAACTCGATCAAATCATCGCTGCCAGCCACGAACGCACCATAACTCCCGAGCGCTTTGCCCAGTGTCGCCATATACACCGGTACATCGGACTGACTCAGGTTATACTCTGCCAGCACGCCTTTTCCCCGACCCAACACGCCCAGCCCATGCGCATCATCTACCATAAGCCAAGCATTTTCGTTTTGGCAGGTTCGGGCCATATCCATTAACGGTGCTACATCCCCATCCATACTGAAAATGGAATCCGTCACCACCAATGATGGCGTATCCGTAGCCGATAATAGCCTTTGTAAATGTTCTGTATCGCAATGGGGATAGCGTACCAATCTGGCCCGGCTCAGCTGCGCACCATCCAGCAGGGAAGCGTGGTTAACCTTGTCCTGAAAGACCGTATCACCGCGTTTTAAAAGCGCACTGATCACCCCCATATTTGCCATATAACCGGTAGAAAACAGAAGCGCTCTTGGCCGCCCCACCCAATCCGCCAAGCGCTCTTCCAATTGCTGGTGCAAACAGCTATGGCCGATGACTAAGTGGGACGCACCGCTGCCGACTCCAAACGTATTGACGGCCTTTTTCGCGGCTGAGATCAAGCGAGGATGATTTGCCAGACTCAAATAATCATTACTACAGAAATTCAGCAGGGGTTTTCCGTCACATTGTATGTGCGTTCCCTGAGCCGAGTGCAGCGCCCTGCGCCGACGATACAGATGCTGTTCTCGTCGTTGGCGCAGCCGGTCACCCAGCTGGAAAGGATCGCTCATTGTTCAATTAACCTACTAAGAAAAACCGTACCGGCAACTTACTGCAGCGCTCCGCCGGTTGCAGCCATCTTGGGGCATTGTTCATGCGGTTTAGGTGTCGCGCTTTTTCGGGTAGCGTCCACGAACAAGTGGGCATTCTTCTGGTGTTCCACCGAGTCCAGAATAGCCGCTTCATTAGCCTCATCACTGGCGCCCTGAATTTGCAGAGGTTTGATGCCCAGCTTGGCAAACAATTTCTGATCCGAATTCGCTTCCGGATTGCTGGTTGTTAACAAACGGTCGCCATAGAAAATCGAGTTTGCACCCGCCATAAAGCAAAGCGACTGCATTTGTTCGTTCATGGCTTCGCGTCCGGCAGACAGACGTACAAACGATTTTGGCATCAGGATCCGAGCAACCGCAATATTACGCACGAAATCGAACGGTTCCAGATCCGCGACATCGGCCAGGGGCGTGCCTTCGATCTTGACCAGCATATTAATCGGTACACTTTCTGGATGGTCTGGCAAATTCGCTAACTGCATCAGTAACCCGGCACGATCGCGGGCCGTTTCACCTAGGCCCAAAATGCCACCGCAGCACACTTTCATGCCGGCATCGCGTACATTGGACAATGTATCCAGGCGATCCTGGTAGGTACGAGTGGTAATAATGGAGTTGTAATGCTCAGGTGAGGTATCCAGGTTATGGTTGTAATAATCCAGCCCGGCGTCAGCGAGTCGTTGTGCCTGCCCCTGATCCAACATCCCCAAAGTCATGCAAGTTTCCATGCCCAGAGATTTAACCTGTTGCACCATATCCAGGACATAGGGCATATCCTTCTCCCGAGGGGAGCGCCATGCAGCCCCCATACAAAAGCGGCTGGCACCGGATGCCTTCGCCTGTCGAGCCTGTTCTAGCACCCGATTGATTTCCAACAGTTTTTCTTTCTCCAGGCCGGTATTGTAATGACCACTTTGCGAGCAGTATTTGCAATCCTCAGGGCAGGCACCGGTTTTAATACTCAGCAGGGTGCTGATTTGAACTGCGTTAGGATCATGGTATTGACGGTGAACTGTCTGCGCCTGAAACATCAGATCATTAAAAGGTAGATCGAATAACTGTTGGATTTCTTTGATTGTCCAATCGTGTCGTATCGATTCCACTGGATTCTGCTTTGCCGTCATGTCCCCGTCCTTTCTGCCGTCAATATTTGTCGCTGCGTTGTCTATCTGATTGCTGTAGAGCAATTTCAGATACTCACGCAAAACATGTTCCGAAATGCCACTCAGCCCGTGGGCCGGTTAAATTGAGCTAATGATGAGCATAGTAACCGGCGACACCCCTTTGTCAACTGGATAGTTTTGACAAAAGTTTACAAGAGGTCGTTTTATAACCTAAATATGTTTTCTTGCTTGCTATGCCAACGTTATATCGGATTGAAAGGCGAATGGTGCCCGGGATGCCATGATGATTTGCCCTGGAATCAGCATTGCTGCCTACGCTGCGCTGAACCATGGGGTACGCCGTTTAACGGCCTGTGCGCTCAATGCACCCACACAGAACCGGAATTTGATTCATGCCATGCCCCCTTCGTTTACGACTTCCCTATCAACCAACTATTGCTTTCCGGCAAAAGCGGAATCCGGGCGGAACTGTTACTCAGCTTGGCCCGGACTCTAGCAACAAGCATCCAACAAAATAATGTTGTTCGTCCCCAACTGCTGGTCCCCGTCCCTCTCCACCCGTACCGGCAAAGTGAAAGGGGCTACAATCAGTCCGGCATCATTGCTAAAACACTGGGCAATAAACTCAAGATCCCGGTGAGTTATACATTGATCCGGAAAATAAAAGACTCCGTTCAGCAGAAATCGCTTTCCCGCGCTGAGCGACAAGTCAATTTACAGCGCACCTATCGAGTTAACCGCGCCTTGCTGCGGGAAGAATATCCGGCGCTTTCCCACATCGCACTTATCGACGACGTCATCACAACCGGCAGTACCCTGAATCAGATTGCCGCTCAGTTCCGTCGCTCCGGCATCGAAAGAGTGGATGGATGGGCAGTCGCCCGCACCAGTGCAACCAATTCATTTTGATTGTTGTGCTAAAATGGACCGCTCCGTCTTAGGACGGCACCGACGGCAACCTTAAGTGAAGCGTTTTTTATGTCGAATCGACCCTCCACCGACAGGGTGCTACACCCCAACTATGACAACCTCACTCCCGACCTGATCATCAATGCAGTAGAGTCTCTTGGTTTTATCGCTGACATGCGTTTTTTTCCCTTGAACAGCTACGAAAACCGGGTTAACCAAATTGGAATCGATGACGGCGAGCCTGTCATCGTAAAGTTTTATCGCCCTTCACGCTGGTCCGATGAAGCCATTCTTGAGGAGCACGCTTATTCCAGGGATCTCGCCAATCTCGAATTACCGGCCGTGGCGCCATTGCAAGTTAAAGGACGCACACTGCACTATTTCCAGGGCTACCGTTTTGCTGCCTTCCGACGCCAAGGCGGTCAAGCTCCAGAACCGAATGATTTTGACCAGCTGGTATGGCTGGGTAGATTGTTGGGTCGACTGCACAAAGTGGGGGGAACGACTCTTTTCACTGCCAGGCCCACACTAACTATAGAGCGCATGATCAGCGAGCCCTCTAACTACTTGTTAAGCCGCAACTTTATTCCGAGCCACCTAATACCAGCTTACAAAAACCTGATTAACGAGTTTACCGAACGTTTCAGAAGCTTGTTCAATGCCATCACTCCCTCCCTAATACGCTGTCACGGTGACTGCCATATCGCAAATATTCTGTGGCACCGGGAAACCGGCCCCTGGTTTGTCGATTTTGATGATTGTCAGAACGCTCCGGCAGTCCAAGACCTGTGGATGCTGCTGTCTGGTAGCCGCCATGAACAGATCGCTCAATTCAGTGAAATATTGGAGGGGTATGAAGAATTCCATGATTTCGACCGGCGAGAACTACAACTAATTGAACCACTGCGAACCATGCGAATGGTCTATTACTCCGGCTGGCTCGCGCGACGCTGGGACGACCCGGCTTTCCCCCCTAACTTTCCCTGGTTTAATACAGAGCACTATTGGCAAAGCCATATAAGCGAACTTCAGGAACAATTATTCATTTTGGATGACGAACCCTTTCGCTTGTTTTAAGAACACGGATTGGCTCGGCAGCCATAACCCTACGCCGCTTTCGCGCTTTCCGGCCTCTCCGGAAGGCGGTCATAGAGCGCCTGTAATGCCACCGTAGATTGCCCCAACAGCTCACCATCATCGATAAAATGTTGTAGCATCATTCGCGTTTGGGACGCGGTTTTAACGAACTGAAATTTGGCATAGGATTCGACATCCATAGGTGAAACATAACGCATAACCGGTAACGCCAGCTTTACCCAGAACAAACTGAATAATCGCTCGGTCCAATTCAACCTCCGCCCAAATTTTGCCGCCACAATCGACAAAGCCTCTCGTGCAGCCCCAACGGCTAACCCAAGCGAATGACTAAAGCGTAATTTTTTGAACGACCAATGCTCCAATTCCAGCAAAGCCACCAGCGGAATCATCATCGCGGTTCGGTCTGCATAAACTCGGGACGCATCCTGCTCGACTTTCACGTTAAAGCGACCGTCTGCCATCGCCTCCATCACTCCGGTCAGACGCTCTACATCCCCTGAAAACTCGGCGGGCATCATGGGAAGAACCAGGTAGGCAACGCCCTGCTTTGAGGAGTCAGGGTGATAATCCGGCAAATCCGGCAAATCCGGCAATGGCGTTTGGTAACTGATAAAGTTAACTATGCCGCAGACGACTTGCTGCTGAGGGAATGCACTATAAATGTAATCGCGGTCATCAAGATCCGGTTGCAGCATCACAATGGTTGCGCCGCCCACCACTTCACGCAATTGTCGCAACCACTCACCACGAAGATCAGAGGAAGAAACGGTCAGCCAGACCTGATCCCAATTTGTACCTTTTAGCTCATCGTACTGCGTGAAAATACGGTCAGCCCTGAAAGCTTCAGCTGCACCTAAACCGCTACGACGACACCGGTAAAGGCTAAATCCCTTTTCGCAGTCGTATTTGTACTTCTCTTTCACCAGGTAGGATACGGACGCGCCACCTCGCTGCAGAAAATGCCCGTAAACCTGGCCCACGGCCCCTGCACCTACAATTAATGCCGTTACCACGTTATTATCCCCTCCTCTAGTGACCGACATCTTGATATAAACATACGATATAAAGGGGAACAAGCTAGCGCATCAGGAGAGGCACCGGCTGTTTATAACAAGTTGATCTAAAAGCATCATCTTCAAAATCTAAATTCATATTGGCCACGGACCAAATCTTTAACCTGTTGTTATGGCGAAAAAAATTGCTGTATCCGACACTACGTTATCGGACAATAAATGTGACATCTGTTACGAATCCAAATGCTGTCGATATGTGACGCAAAATATTGATAAACCCACCTCGATGCGGGATTTTGACCTGCTGTTATGGCAAATTTCCCACAAAAACGTACATATATTCAAAGACTCCGAAGGCTGGTATCTGCTCTTTTTGAGCGAATGCCTGCACTTACTGGACGATGGGCGTTGTGGAATTTATGAAAAGCGGCCACTGATATGCCGAGACCATAGCAACGACTATTGTGAGTTCGACGTTAGCATTGAGGAAGGCAGTGATCTGTATTTCGGAAGCTATGAGGCACTGGATAAATACTGCCGCAAGCGTTACAAAGGCTGGGACAAACGCTTTAAAAAGAAAAGCTGGCAACAAAACGCGTGAGTGAAACTATAATTCTGCGGACGAAAAAAAGGGGCTTTAAGCCCCTTTTCTTGTCAGTGACCAAGCGGAACTAGTCCGTCATATAATCACTATCATCCTGTTCTTCTTCGCCTTGCTCTTCCCCATTCGCTTTGGGGTCGGCTTCTGTCGCGGTTTGAGAGCCAAAGTGCAGACCTTTCTTTAACACTTCCTTGGCGCTTTCGGGAAATACCGAACTGGGAGCCTGCTCAATATTGCCGTATTGATCGATGGTCAAGCTCAAGCTGCGCATCTGCTTATATTTTTCTTCGCTCACCGATTTGGCGCCCTTATCATTGCGCACAATAGTCGGCTGAAGAAACATCAATAAGTTTCGCTTCGTCAGTTTCTCACTCTTGGCCCGAAATAACGCGCCAAGCAAAGGAATATCACCCAGCAACGGAACTTTGTTCACCACTTTCTGCACGTCATCACTGACTAAACCACCCGTGACAATAATTTCGCCGTCGTTGGCTAAAATTACTGATTTGACAGAACGTTTTTGCGTGGTTATGTCAGCAGCGCCTTCTATTGCCTGGCTGCTCACGTTGGAAACTTCCTGCACTAACTGCAATCGGACTACGTTGCCGTCGTTTATCTGGGGTGTAACGCGCAGGGTTAAACCAACATCCTGTCGATCGATTGTCTGGAACGGATTGTCGTTATTTCCACTCAAACTTGTACCCGTAATAAACGGCACATTCTCACCCACAATGATTTCAGCTTCTTCATTATCCAAAGTCATGAGGCTGGGAGTGGATAGCAGATTGGTGTTGGTATTGGACTCTACAGCCTGAATAATGGCTCCCATCCTGACTGCACCGTTTTGAGTTGCCCCACCCAGCAACAACCCAGAAAAAGAAGTATCTGTGGCGGCATTACCCGTCGTGCTGGTATCACTACCACTATCAATTAGCCCAGCTACGGTGGAAAGAGATAACTGACCAGGCACCGACAAGCTGGTTCCGCCTACCCCCTCGGCAGGATCACCATAAGCCCACTGAACACCGATGGCCTCACTAGCCGAACCGGATACTTCCACGAAAGCCGCTTCGATTAACACCTGAGCCCGGCGGACATCCAGCTGATCCACAATGCTGCGGATTTCAGCCAGATCGGCGGGAGCCGCTCGAACGATTAACGCGTTCAACGTTTCGTCAGCCTGAATGGTGACATCACTACCATCACCGGTCGACGTGGATAACGCTGGAGCAGACGTTTTCTTGCTGCCGCTTGAACTACTAGACGAAGAGCTTCCGCCGGTTGCAGACTTGCCTGCGATCAAAGCACTGAGAATTTCAGCTACTTTTTCGGCTTCCGCATGCCGAAGATACATAACCTTGGTGGACCCGCTGGATTCCACCGGCCGATCGAGGTCCATCACCAGATCTTTAATACGCGCTCGGGCGGATTTTTCGCCCCGCAATATTAACCGGTTTGTTCGTTCCTCGGCTACAACTCGCACCCGCACATTGCCGGAAGGACGGCTGGTCTTCTTCCCTGCATTTCCTGTCTCCACCGGAGTCAACTGCTCCAGGGTTTTTACAACATCCCCAACCCAGGCGTGTTTCAGCTGGATCACTTCCACTTCTTCGCTTTCTGCGTTATCGATACGCTTGATGATGCCCATGATACGGGAGATGTTGTTGGCATGATCACTGATAATCAGAGCATTTGCAGAGCTGACCGCAGCCAGATGCCCGTATTGAGGAACCATCGGACGTAAAATCGGCACCAGCTCCGTGGCACTGGTATTTTCTACCGGTATAACGCGGGTGACCATTCTCTCGCTTTCCAAGCCGCTGTTTGAGAGAGGAAGATCTTCCTGCTTCGCACCCTGCGTAGGCACAATTTTTACAACGTTGCCGGTTTTAACAGAAGCATAACCATGAATACGCAACACGCTTTCGAACAAATTATAAATATCCGCAGAGGACATCTCCGTGTGGGATACAACGGTCACCTCCCCTTTCACCCGGGGGTCCACGACGAAGCTATAACCGGTAATATCGGAAACCTGCTCGATAAAAGTTCGAATGTCGGCTTTTTTCATGTTGATTTTCCAGGCACCTCCGTCGTCTTGTGCCCAGGCACAAATCGATAACATCAGTCCAAAAATCAACGCCGCCAGCGTTCTAGTTATTTTCATATGGAACTCGCTTCCAACCATTTGTCTTTTCATTATTGCCAATCCAGCCACATCATTTATCAGCGCCCAGGTAGTTGAAATTCAGACTCAAAAGCCCTGCCGTTGCGCTCAAGGGAGATTCTTATTGACCCGTCTTGCATAACTTCTTCAATGAGGCCGACATCTTGTTGAGGATCACCAAGAGAACGACCATTCACGGCCAAAATCAAATCCCCCGGTCGTGCGCCTGCCGCGGCTAACATGGGGTTTGC
Organism: Ketobacter sp. MCCC 1A13808; assembly: GCF_009746715.1. NCBI lineage: Bacteria > Pseudomonadati > Pseudomonadota > Gammaproteobacteria > Pseudomonadales > Ketobacteraceae > Ketobacter > Ketobacter nezhaii. The sequence continues at coordinate 21,877 of NZ_VRKW01000019.1, read as the reverse complement.
ACTTTCAGAAACACGATAACCACGGCCATTATTTGACGCCAGCCCGAACTGAGTCAGTACTTCAGACGGGTTCTGATCCAATTGTTCACGTAAAGCGCCCACCATCTGGCCGGTCATGGCTGCCTGCATATCCGCTTGCGACAGACCACCACCAGCGCCGGGTCGTGAGCCAAATGCCTTGCGACCACTATCTGACCCGGAACGACGCATCAAGTTTGCGGAACGCGCATCACGTCCACGCGCGGTTGACCCAGCTCGGCTCATGCCCGCTCCTGCGTTCTCAGGAAAATAAAGTGCTTCCAGCAAACCGTTGCGGTTCAAAAGTACACGGTCAGGGTGCACTGCTTCCAAAGACACATTACCGGGAACCTTATCGCCAACACGGTACAGAAGACTTTCTTTACGGGCTTCTGCAATCATGGCGGAAGAGCGTTCTTTATCGGGCGAAACGAAAACAGCCTGCAACTCCAATGCAAGGCGCGTTTCAGGAGCATCCACATCTGTGGTTTGAGTGGTTTCGACCGGCTTCGCTCCTTCCTTGCCGAAAAGACTCCACAAAGCGATAGCCGATGTATCGACCTTGCTGCCTTCGGAGCTCACCGGCATACCAGCCGTATTGCCATCCCCGTAAACCGAGGGGGCATCGCCAACAGAGGTATCTACGAACAAATACACTATCTGCACCAACACATAGGCAATAGCAATTACCAGGACGGCACACGCCAGTATGTTGCCTTTACTCACCCAAGGATTGGTTTGGGGATCCGCTGTCAATGTAATCTCCTGCCCTTCTTAATTCTTATTCTTATTCTGGTTCTATGAACCTCACTTTAACCGATGGTTCAACGCATACGAATAAGACGGTACTCTTCAATAACAGATTAGCATTCTTCAATAACTAAATATCAGAATGGCAGCGGTTGCTGCATATTTACCAAAACTTTGTCGTCACTACCCGAGGCTTCCATACCCGCAAGCCTTAACACTCGCTGTAACACTTTTACACTCGCGACACCATTTTCAAGCAGTAATCCCAGTTCGCCCAACGACTTATTGCCCTTTGTTTCCGTAAACGCCAGCATCAAATTGCCTTCGTTTTCGGAAAGCTCACCTTTCACCGGTGGAAAATCGATGGGGTTGCTTCTGCCGCGGCCGGGCGCAGTAACCATACCACCACCCCATGTTATCTGACCTTCGGCTGAAGATACCCGGTTTCCGCTTATATTAAAGCCGACTTGGTTCACTTTTAGCGCACCACCAGCGGACACACCGAATTCTCTTAGCATCTGATCCAGCATTCTGGCCTGAATATCCCCGTTAAGGTCGTTTGCACCCTTACCCCAGAGCCCTGTGAAAGCATCACCGGTCAGCTGGAATGCCTGGCCTTCAACCCGCAGCCCTAAACGGACTTCGCCCAAAATCAAACGGAGGGCCTTAAGGTCCCAATCTATAACTACCGGCCCTCGCAACGCAGGGTTGCGCAGATTGGCTACGGCATAACCATCCCAAACACTGCCACCGACTCTTTCGACCTGAAGCGGCAGACCTGCCAAAGAGCCTGAGGCGGCACGCCACAACAAGCTTGCTGGTAAGAACAAAATAGCAAAAACAATAATTGAGCAGACACCAAGTATAATCAGGTTGCGTAACTTCATAATTCGACTGGAAGGGCTTCCTCTCCTTGACGGCTCTTTTGAGCTTTATCTTATTCTTATTATCTTAAGCGCAGCAGCAGCTTAACATAATTTGTTCACGTCTCCCTATGCCAGAGAGGACATTCAAGCTAGTACCTGTTAACACTATTGCAAACAAATACTCATTCAGTATGGCAGAAATCCCGCCTAAGTCTTTGCTTCAATAAAACAATTGAAATACGCCGATTCCCCCGACCCAGTCACTTGATCAAGTGACTGGACCAAATTCCGGTATCGGGATGCACATCAGAACGGAATATCGTCTTCAAAGTCAGCACCAGCAGGCGTACTGCTACTCTGAGCAGGAGAAGAAGAGGAAGACGGTTGCTGCGCTTCGGGCATCTGATCGTAACCATCAAAACCGCCACCAGAATCACCACTTCCGCCACGAGAGTCGAGCATTTGCATTTCTGAGGCCACAATTTCAGTGGTGTAGCGGTCATTTCCGCTTTTATCTTGCCACTTGCGGGTTCGTAACGAGCCTTCAATATAAACTTTGGAGCCTTTTTTCAGATATTCGCCTGCAATTTCTGCCAATTTGTTAAAAAATACAACGCGATGCCACTCTGTACGCTCCTGCATCTGGCCGCTGTTTTTATCTTTCCACGTTTCGCTGGTCGCCAAGGACACGTTAGTGACGGCCCCGCCACTGGGCAAATACCGCGTTTCCGGCTCTTGCCCCAGGTTGCCCACTATTATTACCTTGTTCACACCGCGCTGTGCCATGAAACTCTCCCGCTTCTCTATATTGCTGTATGCTTTTGTGTATTCGAAATAAATCTTATTTATACGGAGGCTTGGGACAATTGCAACAATTGTTCTTGATCCAGCCGACTTTTATCCACTTTTAAATAAGCCATTTTGTCCTCGACGATCACGACGGCCTCCTCCACCCCCGCAATCGCCATAAAACGCTTGACCCAAACATGCGTATCCAGGTCAGAAGCATGGCTCAGCTGTAACGTCAGGCTATGTAAGTTTGGCGGCTGCCTCATACCTAAGGCAAATAGAAACCAAACTGCAATCAACCCGCTGCCAACCATATAGACTGCGGCACCATCAAAATTACCCAATAACCAGCCACCGCCTGCACCGCCTACGAAAGCGCCCAAAAATTGGCAAGTGGAGTAAACGCCCATTGAGGTGCCTTTGTACCCCGGCGCAGCCAGCTTACTCACCAATGACGGCAGCAATGCTTCCAGCAGATTAAAGCCCCAAAAGAACACAAACAAGCCTAACAGAATTGATACCAGGCTATGATGCCACAGACTGATAGCCAGGAGTGACACCACCAACAGTGCAATTGCGAACAAGAAAACCTGTTTCACCTTACCTGCTTTTTCCGCCATGATCATAAGCGGCAGCATCAGAATGAAAGAACCAAACAGTACAGGAAGATAAACCAGCCAATGATGAGTGCTCTCGATATTAGCCTGCCCCACCAACCAGCTTGGCAATACAACAAAGCTTGCCGTCAACACCATATGCAGCAGAAAGATTCCTAAATCGAGGCGCAGTAGATCGGGATTTTTCAGAACATCGACAAGATTATCCATGACGGGCCGGGTATCACGGAACACCCGCCGACTATCCGGATCCGGAACAACCCACACAGTGACTGCGATCCCTCCTACAGCCAACAACGCCGTTACCCAGAAAAGCCCCTGCAAATGAACAATACCGGCAATTACCGGACCTATAATAAGGGCAAGAGAAAACGACAAGCCAATACTCGCGCCCACTAAAGCCATGGCTTTGGCGCGCTGATCGTCACGGGTCAGATCTGCCAGCAACGCCATAACTGCGCTGGCTATGGCACCCGCTCCCTGAAGGGCTCGGCCGATTATCACGCCATAAATTGATTCGGACTGCGCCGCAACCACGCTTCCGACACAAAATACAATTAACCCTAATATAATAACGGGCTTACGACCAATACGGTCAGACAATAAGCCAAAGGGGACCTGCAACAACGCCTGAGTCAGACCGTAAGCACCTATCGCGAGCCCAATTAGCTGAGGGGTCGAGCCCGCCAACTGCTCACCATAAATGGCAAAAACAGGCAATATCATAAACAAGCCCAACATACGCAACCCGAATAGGCTGGCAAGGGACCATGTGGCTCGAGCTTCTGAAGAGTTCATCAAAAAATCTTATCCGATCAAATTGGGCAGGATTCTACCACTGATACCCTCTCTCCCGAAGTGCTGGCGCTGACCAATGATCCACAAAGTACATTTAGTTTGTGTAACAGGCCCTTTTAACCCTCTTATCAGATCCACAATCCGGCTCAAGCCATCTATTAAGTAGTTCCCGCTGTACAATCCCTTTATACTTGCGGGTTTTCATTGGCGGGGGTAACGATGGACACCATCCAAGTACGTGGCGCACGCACTCACAACCTAAAGAATATCAGCCTGGACATTCCGCGCGACAAGTTTATTGTCATTACTGGCTTGTCAGGTTCAGGCAAGTCCTCTCTGGCCTTCGATACGCTTTACGCAGAAGGTCAAAGACGTTACGTAGAATCCCTATCTACCTATGCCAGACAATTCCTGTCATTGATGGAGAAGCCGGATGTTGATCATATTGAAGGGCTCTCTCCTGCCATATCCATAGAACAAAAAAGCACCTCTCATAACCCCCGATCCACTGTTGGCACCATCACTGAGATCTACGACTATCTGCGTCTTTTATATGCCCGCGTAGGCACTCCTCGCTGTCCAGACCACGACCTTCCCCTGGAAGCACAGACCATCAGCCAGATGGTAGATGATGTGATGGCGTTAGCAGCGGAAAATCGTTACATGCTGCTGGCACCGGTGGTACAGGACAAAAAGGGGGAGCACCTCCACTTATTCGAGGAGCTACGTGCTGACGGATTTGTTCGAGCGCGAATAGACGGCATTGTGGTGGATCTGGATCAAACCCCGAAACTGGATAAGAAACGCAAGCACACGATTGAAGTTGTGGTTGATCGCTTCAAAGTTAAAGCAGGCTTGGAATTGCGCCTTGCGGAGTCGTTTGAAACAGCCTTGAATCTGACGACGGGTACCGCTTTGGTGGTCAATATGGACTCTCCCAAAGAACAATCACTATTCTCTTCCAAATTCGCCTGCCCGGTTTGCAACTACAATCTCAGCGAGCTGGAGCCCAGGCTGTTCTCCTTCAACAACCCCGCAGGCGCCTGCACCACCTGTGATGGGCTGGGAGTAAATCAGTTTTTCGATGAAGACAACATAGTAGTTTCTTCCGAGCTCAGCCTGGCAGAAGGCGCAATTAAAGGTTGGGACCGGCGCAGTATCTACTACTTTCAAATGCTACGCTCACTGGCGGAGCACATCGGTTTCGACATTGACAAACCTTTTGGCAAACTTAACAAAAAAGCCCGCCAGGCCGTTCTCCATGGCACCGGAACCGATTCGGTGCCGTTCCATTACCTGAATGACCGTGGCGATGCCATCACCCGCAATCACCCATTTGAAGGCATCATCCCCAACATGGAACGGCGCTACCGCGAGACCGAATCGGACGCGGTCAGGGAAGAGCTATCCAAATTCCTAAGTGTGGCGGATTGCAGAACCTGTAACGGCTCTCGGCTTAACCGATCTGCACGCCATGTGTACATAGAATCGGCCACATTACCTGATGTCATTAAATTACCGGTTGGCGAATCACTAGAATATTTTAAGGCCCTAAAGCTTCAGGGCAAGAAAGGCGAAATAGCGGAAAAAATACTTAAGGAAATACGCGAGCGGCTGCAATTCCTGGTCAATGTGGGCTTGGATTATCTGTCTCTCAACCGCAAAGCTGAAACCCTCTCCGGGGGAGAAGCACAGCGCATTCGGCTTGCCAGCCAGATTGGAGCAGGCTTGGTGGGCGTGCTCTACATCCTTGATGAGCCGTCTATTGGCTTGCACCAACGAGATAACGAGCGGCTACTTGCCACGCTCACCCGCTTGCGGGATATGGGAAACACCGTCATTGTAGTGGAGCACGATGAGGATGCGGTCCGCGCCGCTGATTTTGTCATTGATATAGGGCCTGGTGCCGGCGTCCACGGGGGTGAGGTAATAAAAGCGGGCACGGTAGAACAAATCATGTCATGCCGCAAATCCCTTACTGGGCAGTATCTAAAGGGCACTAAAAAAATCGACATTCCAGCCCTGCGCAAAAGCATCGACCCTGAACGCACACTCATCATCAAGGGCGCTCAGGGTAATAATCTAAAATCGGTAGATCTTCATCTACCGGTAGGATTAATGACTTGCATAACTGGCGTATCCGGGTCGGGTAAATCAACCCTGATAAACAGCACTCTTTTTCCGTTAGCAACAACCTTACTAAACGGCGCAACCACACACAAAGCCGCTCCCCACACGTCCATCGAGGGGCTCGACCACTTCGACAAAGTCGTCGATATAGATCAAAGCCCGATCGGCCGCACACCCCGATCGAACCCGGCAACCTACACGGGACTATTTACGCCCATAAGGGAGCTGTTTGCTGGAACTCAGGAATCGCGCTCCAGGGGCTACGGGCCAGGCCGGTTTAGCTTCAATGTCAAAGGCGGACGGTGTGAAGCCTGTCAGGGCGATGGTGTCATTAAAGTGGAAATGCATTTTCTACCTGATATGTATGTACCTTGCGATGTATGCAAGGGCAAACGCTACAACCGTGAGACCTTGGAAATTCGCTATAAAACCAAAAACATCACCGAAGTACTGGCGATGACGGTGGAGGAAGCACACGAGTTTTTCGAGAATATTCCGGTTATAGCACGTAAACTTAAGACATTGGTCGATGTAGGTCTTTCTTACATTAGACTGGGCCAGTCGGCCACTACACTTTCAGGCGGGGAAGCGCAACGGGTCAAGCTATCCAAGGAGCTTTCCAAAAGGGACACCGGCAGCACCCTCTATATTCTTGATGAACCCACAACCGGGCTTCATTTTCATGATATAAAACAGCTTCTTGTTGTATTGCATCACCTCAGAGATAAAGGCAACTCCGTGGTAATCATTGAACATAACCTGGACGTCATAAAAACGGCAGACTGGGTGATTGATCTCGGACCGGAAGGCGGTAGCGGTGGCGGGGAAATAATTGCACAAGGTACACCAGAGCAATTAACGAAAATACGACAATCCCATACGGGTCGATTCCTAAAGCCGATTCTATCGAACCACAAATAAATCGAATCACAAGGCCAGCTTAAATACTTTGAAAAAGACGTATAAATTCCAACATTCTGCACTTCGATGCTTTATCTTTTGCTGCTCTAATCTGCCGCTGCCGGTGATGCGTGCAATTGGCCGCAGCTGCGGGTTGCTTTATTACATATTTAATAACCGCCGTGTAGACATAGCCCGCTACAACCTAAAATTGTGTTATCCGCAATTATCGCAAGAAAAACGCGAAAAAATTGTAAAAAACCAATGCATGCAAGCGGGAATGTGGGTGATGGAAGCGGGGGCGGCCTGGGGCTGGACGCCGGAAAAAGCGATGAAGAAGATGACCATCCGAAACGAACGCACCCTACTGGATGCGGAAGCATCTGGTCGCGGAGTGATCGTAGGAATTCCCCACTTGGGGAATTGGGAAATGCTGAATCACTATTTCTGTAGCAGGCACGAGATGACCGCGCTATTTAAGCCAGACGACAAACAACCTGCCTTGACAGAATTTATACTGGAGCAACGCAATCGCAACGGGATCATCATGGCGCCAGCTGACAAACGGGGAATTCGGGCACTTATAAAAAGCCTGCGCTCGGGAAGACTGGTAGCACTTTTACCGGACCACATTCCCAGTGAAGGAATGGGCGTATATGCACCCTTTTACGGTCATCCTGCTTATACAGATACGCTAATCTCATCGCTGGCACGCAAACACGATGCAATTGTATTACTAGCTACAGCGCTGAGGACCAAAAACGGTTTCGATATTGTATTCGATGTAGTTAAGAATCAATCAAGTGAAGACCCATGCCAAGCCGCCAAAGGCATTAACGAAGCCGTTGAAACTGCGATAAATCGAGCTCCATCCCAATTCCAATGGATGTACGGCAGATTCAAGAAACAGCCTGCAGACTCGAGCCTAAACTACCCATAATCATTTCAAATCGGCGGAGCAAGGCGAAATACGGCCTGCATAAAAAAGGCCGGCAAAAATAAGCCGGCCTTTTTTATGCAGAACCTTGGAACTAATCGTCTAACTCAACCGCTTCAGCGATAACCGGGCGATCAACCAGCTCGACATATGCCATCGGAGCCTTATCACCTGAGCGGAAACCACATTTGAGTATGCGGATATAACCACCTGGCCGTTCCTTATAACGAGGGCCAAGATCTGTGAACAATTTACCGACCGCCTCTTTGCTTCGTGTTCGGGCAAAGGCCAGGCGACGATTAGCAACACTATCGTTCTTCGCAAGTGTAATCAGCGGCTCAGCATGGCGACGCAACTCTTTCGCTTTAGGCAAAGTGGTCTTGATCAGCTCATGTTCAACCAGGGATACAGCCATATTGCGGAACATCGCTTTCCGGTGGCTGCTGTTCATATTAAATTTACGACCACTTTTACGGTGACGCATCGCTCTTATCCTTTACAACTAACGGGGCCGTTAATTCAGCCCCAGTGGTTTAACGTTTCTTTAGCACGCGCTCATCATCACGCAGGCTGCCGGGAGGCCAGTTTTCCAGGCGCATACCCAGAGAAAGACCTTTTGACGCCAACACGTCTTTAATTTCAGTTAATGACTTCTTACCGAGGTTCGGCGTTTTTAACAACTCGACCTCAGTACGCTGCACCAAGTCACCAATGTAATAAACGTTCTCAGCTTTCAAACAATTCGCAGAACGAACTGTTAATTCCAAATCGTCGACTGGTCGAAGTAGAATCGGATCAATTTCATCACGCTCTTCCACTGCTTGTGGTTCTGACTCTTTCTCGAGGTCAACAAATACGGCAAGTTGCTGTTGCAATATGGTAGCTGCACGTCGAATCGCGTCTTCAGCGTCTATGGTGCCGTTGGTCTCAAGATCAATAACCAGCTTATCAAGGTCGGTTCTCTGTTCAACACGAGCGCTTTCTACAACATAGGCCACGCGCCGAATTGGCGAATACGTTGCATCAAGAGGCAAACGACCAACACCGCGTGTGTCTTCGTCACTATCGCGACCGTCAGCAGGCTCGTATCCGCGCCCTTTTTGAATTCGCAGTTTCATATTTAGCTTGGCACCGGAACTGAGATTGGCGATAACCAAATCTTTATTAACAATCTCAACATCATGATCCAACTGAATGTCACCGGCAGTTACAGGACCCGGTCCTTCTTTGTTAATGCTCAGAACCGCTTCACTTTTTTCGTTCAGGCGTACAGCCAGATTCTTCAAATTGAGCAAAATATCAATTATATCTTCTTGCACACCTTCGAGCGTACTGTACTCGTGTACAACACCGTCGATTTCAACTTCTGTAACAGCAGAACCAGGCATACTGGATAACAGAATTCTTCGTAACGCATTACCCAACGTATGTCCGAAACCACGCTCAAGGGGTTCCAGCGTGACCTTGGCATGTGTTTCGTTAATTTCCTGCACACCAATTGTTCTTGGTGTTAAAAACTCATTTACAGAGCGTTGCATATAGAGTACCACCTCAACCTGTTGCTTATTTATTACTTAGAATAAAGCTCTACGATTAGGTTTTCGTTGAGTTCAGAGGGAAGATCAGTACGCTCTGGTACAGCCTTGAAAACACCTTCTTTTTTCTTGGTATCTACTTCAACCCAGGACGCAAAACCACGTTGCTCAGCCAATTCCAGAGCAGCACTAATGCGCAACTGCGATCTGGCTTTTTCACGAATGGCCACTACATCACCAGGACTAACCTGGAAAGAAGGCACGTTTACCGTTTGCCCATTAACGACAATAGACTTATGACTAACCAGTTGCCGTGCTTCTGATCGAGTAGAACCGAAACCCATACGGTAAACTACGTTATCGAGCCGACCTTCTAGCAACTGCAGTAAGTTTTCGCCTGTTGCGCCTTTACGACGGGCTGCTTCAGAATAATAATTCCGGAATTGACGCTCTAGCACACCATAAATGCGGCGCACTTTTTGTTTCTCTCGTAATTGCGTGCCGTAATCGGAAAGCCGACCACGGCGATCACCGTGCATCCCGGGCGCTTTTTCTGAGCGGCATTTGCTTTCATAAGCACGAACACCACTTTTAAGTCCGAGGTCTGTTCCTTCACGACGGGACAATTTACATTTAGGGCCTAAATACCTTGCCATGAATGGTACTCCCGTTAAACTCGACGTTTCTTCGGCGGACGACACCCATTATGGGGTATCGGCGTCACGTCAGTTATGCTGTTAATTTTATATCCACACGAGTGCAATGCGCGGACCGCTGATTCACGGCCTGGTCCTGGACCCTTTACCATCACTTCCAGATTCTTCAAACCATATTCCTGGGCTGCAAGACCAGCTTTCTCAGCTGCTACCTGTGCTGCGAAGGGTGTACTCTTTCGTGAACCACGGAAGCCACAACCACCTGCTGTCGCCCAGGACAAAGCGTTGCCCTGCCGGTCGGACAGTGTGATGATAGTATTGTTAAATGAAGCGTGGATATGAGCCACTCCATCAACAACTGACTTTTTAACTTTCTTACGCGTACGCGCTGTCGCTTTCGCCTTAGCCATCTCAATTAATTCCTGAACGTTGCGCTATTACTTACGAATTGCCTTGCGTGGACCTTTGCGGGTACGCGCATTTGTTTTTGTGCGCTGACCACGAACTGGCAAACTGCGACGATGTCGCAGCCCGCGATAGCAGCCAAGATCCATGAGACGCTTAATGTTCATAGATACTTCTCGACGCAAATCGCCTTCAGTTGGATGCTTAGCAACTTCATTACGCACAGCGTCAAGCTGCTCATCCGTCAACTCTCTGATCTTCATAGCTGGATTAATACCAACCGATTCACAAATAGCTTTTGCCTTTGTGTTCCCAACACCAAATATGTAGGTTAACGAGATAACCGCATGCTTGTTATCAGGAATATTGACGCCTGCTATACGGGCCATTCAACTTACTCCATTTACTCGAGCTTCAAATACTGTTTATCAGCCGCGAAAGGGCGCAAAGAATATCTTTACAGCGCACAAAAATCAACTATTTAGATCTTTGTCTTTTTCGCGAGGTTTAAATTTAGCCCTGGCGCTGCTTATGGCGGGGCTCAGAACTGCATATCACGCGTACAGCGCCTTTGCGACGTACTATCTTGCAGTTACGGCAAATCTTCTTTACTGATGCCTGAACTTTCATGTCAAACTCCAAATAAGCTTAGGGTAAACCTTATCGAACTAGGCCGGTTCCGCCGTAGCCTTTCAGGTTTGCTTTCTTCATCAAGGACTCGTATTGCTTGGACATCAGGTGACTTTGTACCTGCGCCATAAAGTCCATAACCACAACGACAACGATCAGTAGCGACGTACCGCCTAAATAGAACGGGACATTACCAAACGCTTGTAAGCCCTGTGGTAACAGACACACCAGCGTGATGTACAACGCGCCGACCAATGTCAAACGACCTAACACCCCGTCGATGTATTTGGCGGTTTGCTCTCCGGGACGAATCCCAGGTACAAAAGCGCCAGATTTTTTCAAGTTATCCGCTACGTCCTTGGGATTAAACATAATCGCCGTATAGAAGTAACAGAAAAACACAATAAGCAAAGCGAAAAGCAATAAATACAGCGGCTGGCCCGGGCTCAGTGCCAAAGAGACTTCTTGCAACCACGCCATATTTTCGTTCTCACCGAACCACTGACCGATACTTGCAGGGAAAAGTAAAATACTCGTTGCAAATATCGGTGGAATAACACCGGCCATATTGATTTTCATTGGCAGATGAGACTGCTGCGCAGCAAACATCTTTTTGCCTTGCTGGCGACGGGCGTAGTTAATCGTTATCCGCCTTTGCGCCCGCTCCATAAACACTACAAAGAAAACTACCACCACAGCAACAACAGCCAATACCAGTAACACGGCGATATTCAGCTCTCCCTGACGGGTAGCCTCCAAAGCCTGACCAATGGCTTGCGGAAGGCCCGCAACAATACCCGCGAAGATGATCATCGAAATACCATTACCAATCCCGCGCTCCGTGACTTGCTCACCGACCCACATCAAAAACATCGTGCCTGTTGTCAACGCAACGACAGCAGGGAAGAGCCAACTGAAACCAACGGTCAAGGTAACTCCTTGACTCTGCAGTGCCATGGCCATACCCAGAGACTGCAAGGTCGCCAAACCCAGAGTGCCATATCGGGTATATTGTGAAATCTTGCGTCGGCCCGCCTCTCCTTCTTTCTTCAGTTGCTCCAACTGAGGACTGACCGCAGTAAGCAACTGCATGATTATAGAGGCTGATATATAAGGCATTATCCCCAATGCCAGAATAGACATACGCTCTAAAGCACCACCTGAGAACATGTTAAACAGGCTAAGAATCGTGTCTTGTTGCTGATTGAACAGGTTCTGCAACTGTACCGGGTCGATACCAGGTACAGGAATGTGCGCCCCAATGCGATAAATCAAAATTGCGAAGAACAAAAACTTGAGACGAGCCCAAAGTTCTCCCATTCCCGCAGAATTTGCGTTCGGCATGCCGGTTTGCTGGGGCTTGGTTGCCATTCTATTCCTCTACTTTTCCACCAGCAGCTTCAATCGCAGCTTTTGCGCCTTTAGTTGCTGGAATTCCCTTTAAGGTAACCGCTTTGTTTATCTCACCGGATAGTACGACCTTGGCGAACTTGGTACTACGTCGGATAATCCCTGCAGCTTGAAGAGCTCCCAAATCAACCACATCGCTTTCAACTTTTGCCAACTCGGACAAACGCACTTCTTGAGTAATCAATGCTTTTTGCGAGGTAAAGCCAAACTTCGGCAAACGACGCTGAATTGGCATCTGACCACCTTCGAAACCTGGCTTAACAGTGCCACCGGAGCGAGAAGTCTGACCTTTCACACCACGTCCACCTGTTTTACCCAGCCCACTACCGATACCGCGGCCGCGTCGCTTTGCACTTGGTTTGGAACCAGTTGCCGGACTCAAGCTATTTAATCTCATGTCATTCACCCTCAACACGAACCATGTAATACACCTTATTGACCATACCGCGAACCGAAGCTGTATCTTCCACTTCAACAGTATGCCCTATGCGCCGAAGACCCAAACCTCGAAGGCTTGCTTTATGGCTTTCGACACGGCCGATTGAGCTTTTAGTCTGTGTTACTTTGATGGTGTTCTTGCTCATGGTTCTTATCCCAGAATTTCTTCTACGCTCTTCCCACGCTTGGCTGCCACGTCTTCAGGAGACTTCATAGAGGCCAAACCTTTAACGGTTGCACGTACCACGTTCATTGGATTAGTTGAGCCGTAGCACTTCGCCAGAACGTTTTGAACACCTGCAACCTCTAAAACCGCACGCATTGCGCCTCCGGCAATAATGCCGGTACCATCGGATGCTGGCTGAAGATAGACCTTTGAGGACCCATGTTGCGCCTTGATCTGATGTTGCAGGGTCGTGCCATTCAGCTCGACCGAGACCATGTTACGCCGGGCCGCTTCAAGAGCCTTTTGGATCGCAACCGGTACTTCGCGAGCCTTACCACTTCCAAAGCCCACTTTGCCGTTGCCATCGCCAACTACGGTCAACGCGGTGAAACCGAATATCCGTCCGCCCTTGACCACTTTAGCAACGCGGTTTACCTGGACTAATTTTTCCTGGAAACCTTCGTTTTTATCTTCAACTTTTGCCATTTCAATACCCTTTAAAACTCAAGGCCGCCTTCACGCGCTGCATCTGCCAATGCTTGAACCCGACCGTGATATTTAAACCCGGATCGATCAAACGCTACTTTGGTAACGCCCTTTTCTTTGGCGCGTTCAGCTATCAACGAACCAATGGCTGCTGCTGCATCACGGTTGCTGGTCGCTCCCTGAAAACCTTTCTCGTTGGTTGACGCACTAACGATCACATTACTGCCGTCAGTGGAAATCACCTGAGCGTAAATATGTTTGCCAGTCCGATTTACCGTCAAACGGGTCTGATTCAACTCGCGAATCTTCATTCTGGTGCGTTTCGCCCGGCGCAAACGCGCAAATTTTTTGTCATTCATGGCTACTGTCATCTCACCAATTATTTCTTCTTCGCTTCTTTGCGAAGAACTTGTTCATCAGAATAGCGAACACCTTTACCTTTATACGGCTCAGGTGGGCGAAAGGCCCGCACGTTTGCTGCGACCTGACCAAGCAACTGCTTGTTCGCGCTCTTCAACACCACTTCAGTTTGAGTCGGTGTTTCCGCTGTGACACCTTCAGGCAGTTGATATTCGACAGGGTGCGAAAAACCCAGCGTCAAACTCAGAACATTGCCTTTGGCTTGAGCCCGGTAACCTACACCAATCAGCTCTAATTTTCTCTCAAAACCCGAATTAACACCCGTGACCATGTTGTTAACCAGAGATCGGAATGTACCTGCCATCGCCCATGCTTCCTGGCTTTCTGCATGCGGCTTGACCTGTACTACACTACCTTCCACTTCCACTAGGACCAGCGGGTGGACGTTCAGTTTCAATTCGCCCTTAGAACCCTTAACCGTCAATTCCTGACCGCTCTGGCTAAAATTCACGCCAGAAGGAATTTCAATAGGGCTTTTAGCTACACGTGACATCGCTGACCACCTATTAAGATACGTAACAAAGCACTTCACCACCGACGCCGGCAGCGCGAGCAGCTCGATCAGTCATAACGCCCCTATCGGTGGATACAATGGCTACACCCAGCCCACCCATCACCTTAGGTATAGAGTCGTTTGACTTATAAATGCGCAGTCCTGGCCGGCTTACGCGTTTTATTTCTTCAATAACAGCTTTGCCTTCAAAGTACTTCAGCTCTACTGTTAACTCTGGAATCTTATCGCCTTCAACGGAGTAACCTGCGATATAACCTTCGTCTTGCAGTACTTTCGCGACCGCAATTTTGGTTTTCGAAGAAGGCATGGCAACAGTGGCCTTCTTAGCCATTTGCCCGTTGCGAATTCGTGTCAACATATCCGATAAAGGATCTTGCATACTCATGATTTAATGCTCCGTAAACCGTAATTACCAGCTGGACTTAACCAGGCCGGGAACATCTCCGCGCATCGCAGCTTCACGCAACTTGTTACGTGCTAAACCAAACTTGCGATAAAAGCCGTGTGGACGGCCTGTAATACCACAACGATTACGCAAACGCGCTGGAGATGCATTTCTAGGTTGCTTTTGCAATTTCAGCTGTGCTTCCCAGCGCTCTTCTTCGCTGCTATTCGGATCATTTATGATCGCTTTCAGCTCCGCACGCTTCTTGGCGAATTTTGCTACCGTGATTTGGCGCTTTTTTTCACGCTCGATCATTGAAACCTTTGCCATTCTATTTCACCTATTTCTTTAGCGGGAACTGAAAGGCTTCGAGCAACGCTCTGCCTTCTTCATTAGACTTCGCTGTGGTAGTGATGGTGATATCCATACCGCGAATCTTGTCGATCTTGTCATACTCGATTTCAGGGAATACGATTTGCTCTTTGATCCCCATGCTGTAATTGCCACGGCCATCGAATGACTTAGGATTTAAGCCCCGAAAATCACGGATACGCGGGATAGCCATCGAAACCAGACGATCCAGGAATTCGTACATACGCTCACCACGAAGCGTGACCTTCGCGCCGATCGGCCAGCCCTCACGGATTTTAAAACCCGCTACTGACTTTCTAGCGTTAGTAACGAGCGGCTTTTGGCCGCTAATAAGCGCCATATCAGCAACAGCACCATCAATCGCTTTTTTATCTGCTGCGGCTTCACCCACACCCATGTTCAGTGTGATTTTAGTGATTTTAGGAACTTCCATTACGCTCTTGTATGAAAACTGCTCTTGCAGCTTTGATACGATCTCGTTCTTGTAGACTTCTTTCAATCTGCTCATTGCTATAACCCGTAACCTTCAGGCTTACGCCTGCTCCTCAATGACTTCGTTCGTTGATTTAAAACAACGAACCTTCTTGCCATCCTCAAGGAATTTAAATCCAACACGATCCGCTTTTTGGGTCTGTGGGTTGAATATGGCAACGTTTGAAACCTGTATAGGGGCCTCTTTTTCAACTATGCCACCAGCAGCGCCTTTTTGTGGGTTCGGCTTTTGGTGCTTCTTAACGATATTAATACCGCTAATGAGCAACTTACCTTCCAACACTTTAAGAACCTTGCCCCGCTTACCCTTATCACGGCCAGCGATGATAACTACTTCGTCATTGCGTTTGATCTTTAACATATTGATTACCTCAGCCTTATAACACTTCGGGGGCTAAAGAAATAATCTTCATAAACTGATCACCGCGAAGCTCACGAGTTACAGGCCCGAAGATACGTGTACCGATGGGCTGTCGATTCGCATTCAACAATACCGCGGCATTCTCATCGAAACGGATCAGAGAGCCGTCCTGACGCCGAACACCTTGGCAAGTGCGAACTACAAC
The DNA here is from genome assembly GCF_009746715.1 of Ketobacter sp. MCCC 1A13808. Taxonomy (NCBI): domain Bacteria; kingdom Pseudomonadati; phylum Pseudomonadota; class Gammaproteobacteria; order Pseudomonadales; family Ketobacteraceae; genus Ketobacter; species Ketobacter nezhaii. The sequence continues at coordinate 5,597 of NZ_VRKW01000019.1, read as the reverse complement.
AGCGTTCATTACATCGCCTTTCTTAACTTTGCCTCGAGGAATCGCTTCCTTAACCGAAACTTTAATTACGTCACCGATTCGCGCATAGCGACGATGAGAACCACCAAGCACTTTAATACATTGCACCCGGCGAGCACCGCTGTTATCAGCAACCTGTAGTACAGTTTGGGTCTGAATCATTGCCAGTCTCCAAAATTAAATTCCAAGAGCTTTCAAAGACTAAATCTTTGCTCTCTCAACAATGCTCACCAAGCGCCAGCACTTGGTTTTCGACAACGGACGACACTCTTCAATAGTGACTGTATCCCCCGCATTACACTCGTTAGCTTCATCGTGAGCATGAAACTTGGTAGAACGGCGCACAAACTTTCCATAAACAGGGTGTTTAACTTTGCGCTCTACCATTACAGTGACGGATTTGTCACCTTTGTTACTCACTACCTTGCCGGTATGAGTACGCTTAGTTTTCGCAGTAGCTTCTGTCATTCTCAATTACCCTGCTTCTTTTCTGCCAAAATCGTTTTAGTGCGAGCTATATCGCGACGAGTTTGCTTGATTATATGGGGTTGTCCCAGCTGGCCAGTAGCCAGTTTCATGCGATTCTCGAACTGCTCGCGCAACAAACCCAGCAAATGCTCATTGAGCTCAGATTCCGATTTTTGCCTTAAATCACTAGCGCTCATCACATCACCGTCCGCGTTACCACAGTTGTCTGAATAGGCAACTTAGCAGCTGCCAACTGGAAAGCTTCACGAGCAATTGCTTCATCAACGCCTTCCATCTCATACAACATCTTTCCGGGGCGGATCTCCGCTACCCAGTACTCAACATTACCTTTACCTTTACCTTGACGAACCTCAAGAGGCTTCTCTGTAATCGGCTTGTCAGGAAAGACCCGAATCCAGATCTTACCGCCCCGCTTTACATGACGAGTCATTGCACGTCGCGCGGCTTCAATTTGTCTGGCAGTCAGTCGTCCTCGACTCACAGCTTTCAAACCGATGGTTCCAAATGAAACCTTATTACCGGCCTGAGCCAGGCCACGGTTGCGGCCTTTATGCTGCTTTCTAAATTTGGTGCGTTTAGGCTGTAACATCTTCTTGACCCTTAGCTAGCACGTGTACGTTTTGGTGCGCTTGCTTTTTGCTCTTCAGGTTGGTCCAGATCACCATCTAGAATCTCGCCTTTGAAGATCCACACTTTCACACCAATGGTGCCGTAAGTGGTTTCCGCACGCGAAGTAGCATAATCGATGTCTGCACGTAGTGTATGAAGAGGCACTCGACCTTCACGATACCATTCAGTTCGCGCGATCTCCGCTCCACCCAATCGCCCAGATACCTGGACTTTAATTCCTTTAGCGCCTAAGCGAATTGCATTCTGCACCGCTCGCTTCATGGCTCGCCGAAACATAACTCGACGCTCAAGCTGCGAGGCAATACTTTCTGAAACCAGACGAGCATCCAGTTCGGGCTTACGAACTTCCTCGATATTGACATGCACAGGCACGCCCATCATCTGAGACAATTCACGACGCAGCTTTTCTACGTCTTCGCCTTTTTTACCGATCACTATGCCAGGCCGAGCCGTTTTGATAGTAATACGCGCGTTCTCAGCAGGACGCTCGATCTCGATTCGACTTACGGAAGCTGATTTCAGCTTATCGAAAAGATACTCACGTACTTTTAAGTCTGTTAGCAAATAACCTGAGTACTGCTTGGGAGAGGCATACCATGTTGAAGTATGCTTTTTAACGATTCCCAAACGTATCCCGGTCGGATGAACTTTCTGACCCATCTGGTCTGTCTCCTAGTTGTCAGATACCTTGACCGTGATATGGCAAGTTCTCTTCATGATACGATCAGCGCGCCCTTTAGCACGAGGACGAATGCGCTTCATCGTCATGGCTTCGTCAACAAAAATCTCTGAAACCCTTAATTCGTCAACGTCCGCGCCATCGTTATGCTCAGCGTTAGCAATCGCAGATTCCAAAACCTTTTTTACCAGGTGTGCTGCTTTCTTCGGGCTAAATGCCAGTATATTCAAAGCCTGGTCAACCTTCTGACCACGAACCTGATCGGCGACTAACCGCATTTTCTGTGCAGAAATCAATGCGCTGCGTAATCTAGCTGCTGTTTCCATCACTGCACCCCTTAGCGTTTAGCCTTTTTATCTGCAACGTGTCCCCGATAAGTACGGGTAGCTGCAAATTCACCTAATTTATGACCAACCATGTGCTCAGATACGATAACTGGAACATGTTGGCGACCATTGTGAACCGCAATAGTGAGGCCCACCATGTCTGGAAGAATCATTGATCGACGCGACCATGTCTTTATCGGCTTGCGCGAATTAGCTTCTGCAGCTTCTTCCACTTTCTTCAAAAGATGTTCGTCGATGAACGGACCTTTCTTCAATGAACGTGGCACAATAAATACCTCTTATCCGTATTACGATTTCGAACCGCGACGACGAACAATCAACTTATTCGTGCGCTTATTCTTACGTGTTTTGTGACCTTTAGTGGACACACCCCAAGGCGTTACCGGATGGCGACCACCTGATGTACGACCTTCACCACCACCGTGCGGGTGATCAACCGGGTTCATGGCTACGCCTCGAACCGTTGGACGAACACCGCGCCATCTTTTTGCACCGGCCTTTCCAAGCGATGCCAAGCTATGCTCTGAATTGCCTACCTCGCCAATCGTGGCTTTGCAATCCGCCAACACCTTGCGCATTTCGCCGGAGCGAAGCCGTAATGTCACATAAGCGCCATCACGAGCAAGCAACTGAGCAGAACCACCTGCACTTCTGACCATCTGAGCACCCTTACCGGGTTTCAACTCGATGCAGTGAACCACGCTACCGACTGGTATATTGCGCATCGGCAAACAGTTGCCAACTTTAATTGGCGCGTCCTGCCCACTTAACACCTGAGCGTCAACAGCCAGGCCCTTAGGTGCGATAATGTAACGCCGTTCGCCATCTGCAAACTTGATAAGCGCAATGTGGGCAGACCGGTTAGGATCATACTCCAAACGCTCAACTGTGCCAGGAATACCGTCTTTGTCACGTTTAAAGTCGACAATTCGGTAGTGCTGCTTGTGGCCGCCACCCTTGTGTCGGGTCGTGATTCGCCCGGTGTTGTTACGTCCACCTTTTTTGGAGTTCGTATCCAATAACGGGCCGTGCGGCGCACCCTTATGCAAATCCGGATTAACAACTTTTACAACAAAGCGGCGACCGGGTGATGTAGGTTTAGCTTTAACCAATGCCATGATCTCTACTCCTTAATCACTCTGCGCCGAGAAAGTCGATATCAAAGCCATCTTGCAGAGACACATAGGCTTTCTTCCAATCGGACCGTTTCCCCATGCCGCGACCGAATCGCTTCGCCTTGCCTTTAACAAGCAAAGTTTGCACAGACTTAACTTTAACGTCCCACATTTTCTCTACAGCAGCTTTAACTTCAGCCTTGGTGGCATCAGTAGCAACCTTAAATACGAACTGGTTACTTTGATCGGCAACCAGAGTAGCTTTCTCAGAAATATGAGGTGCTCTCAAAACCTTAAAAAGTCGTTCCTGGTTCATGCCAGCTGCTCCTCGATCTTCTTAAGCGCATCTACTGTGATGATCACTTTGTCATGAGCTATCAGGCTAACAGGGTCCACTGCATGCACATCACAAACCTCAACTTTCGGCAAGTTACGCGAAGCAAGATAAACATTCTCACTCACTTCAGCCGCCACAATCAAAGCTCGCTCTGCGCTTAACTCTTTTAGCTTGGCTGCCATCAGTTTCGTTTTTGGTTGCTCAAGATCGAAACCCTCAACCACCACCAAACGTTCCTGGCGCACCAACTCAGACAATATGCAGCGCATAGCACCGCGATACATCTTGCGATTCACTTTTTGACTATAATCACGCGGCGATGCTGCAAACGTAACACCACCACTACGCCAAATGGGGCTTCGGATCGTTCCCGCACGGGCGCGCCCTGTACCTTTTTGACGCCATGGCTTTTTACCGCCACCGCTTACATCTGCTCTCGATTTTTGAGCTTTGGAACCCTGACGACCAGCCGCCATAAAAGCGGTTACCACTTGGTGAACCAGAGGCTCGTTAAATTCTTTAGCAAACGCCACTTCTGACACACTAACAGTTCCGCCAGAGGCAATATTCAGATTCATCCGCTAATCCTCTTTGGCTTAACCTTTCACAGCCGGGCTAACGATCACATCGTTGCCAGCAGCACCCGGAACCGCACCTTTAACTAAAAGAAGATTTCTTTCAGCATCAACCCGAACAACCTCAAGAGACTGTACTGTTGTTTTGCGATTACCCATTTGCCCAGCCATTTTCTTACCTTTAAAAACCCGGCCAGGAGATTGGTTTTGACCGATAGAACCGGGCACACGATGCGACAAGGAGTTACCATGTGTCGCGTCCTGACCTTTAAAGTTCCATCGTTTGATGGTTCCGGCAAAACCTTTACCTTTGGAAGTGCCTGTCACATCTACTTTGCTTCCAGCTTCGAACAAGTCAACCTGGATAGCATCGCCGACCTTATAGGAATCCAGATCCGCTTCAGTGAGCGTAAATTCCCACAAACCCCGACCTGCTTCGGTTTCTGCTTTTGCAAAATGACCTGCAGCTGACTTAACAACGCGTGACGCTTTGCGTGACCCTGTTGTAACCTGAACAGCTGAGTACCCGTCTGTTTCGGGCGCCTTAACCTGCGTAATGCGGTTAGGCTCAATTTCAATTACGGTAACTGGAACGGACATACCGTCTTCTGTGAAGATACGGGTCATGCCACATTTTCGTCCGACTAGACCGATTGCCATATCATTAACCTCTTATGCCATGCTGCTTATCAGCACGATCAACCCAATGAGATTTGAACATCAACGCCAGCTGCCAAATCCAACTTCATCAGGGCGTCAACCGTTTTATCTGTGGGCTCTACAATATCGACCATTCGCTTATAAGTACGAATCTCGTATTGATCTCGCGCATCTTTATTAACATGCGGTGAAATCAAAACCGTGAATCGCTCTTTGCGAGTTGGCAGAGGAATAGGACCGCGCACTTGCGCACCCGTACGTTTCGCCGTCTCCACGATCTCAAGCGCAGACTGATCAATTAGTTTATGATCAAACGCTTTTAAGCGAATACGAATTTTCTGGTTTTGCATCGCCTGGGAACTCCAGAAATTTCAATAAATAAACAGCAAAAAAACCGCCTGAATCCCAACTAACTTTCTGATAAAAGTCAGGAAACGGTTTTAATGGCTACGTGCCTAGAACGTTGCCTAGGCTGTGAATCTCGCACCCCACATCTGTGAGGCGCGATAATGTAACCCGATCGAAGCCGGGTTACAAGCTTTTATTCAACAATTTTCGCTACAACACCCGCACCAACAGTACGGCCACCTTCACGAATTGCGAAACGCAGACCTTCTTCCATCGCAATCGGTGCAATCAGGGTAACATCCATCTTGATGTTATCGCCCGGCATTACCATCTCTACGCCTTCAGGAAGCTCTACAGCACCGGTGATATCCGTTGTACGGAAGTAGAACTGCGGACGAT